>CAYFRQ010000020.1:7453-22985 GCA_964345615.1 uncultured Actinomyces sp.
AATCAAGGCGACTGTGCGGCGCTTCATCTGTCCTCCCTTGCGCGAAGTGATAACTGCTCTACTCTAGTTGAAAGGACTTGCAGCGAAGCGAGTGGGCCAGGAGGCTGTAGCGACATGGAATTCGATGTGACGGTGGAAATCCCCAAGGGGAACCGCAACAAGTATGAAATTGACCATGAGACAGGGCGGATCAGGCTCGACCGGTTGCTCTTCACCTCAACCAGGTACCCCGATGACTACGGTTTTATCGACGACACGCTCGGCGAGGACGGTGACCCGCTTGACGCACTGGTATTGCTGGAAGAGCCCACGTTCCCGGGGTGCGTCATCCGTTGCCGTGCCCTTGGCATGTTCCGGATGAAGGACGAAATGGGTGGGGACGACAAGGTGCTTTGCGTCCCTGCCGGTGATCACCGCGCTGCCTGGCGCACCGAGATCGATGACGTCTCTGAGTTCCACAGGCTTGAGATCCAGCATTTCTTTGAGGTCTATAAGGACCTGGAGCCGGGCAAATCAGTAGAAGGCGCCCACTGGGTCGGTCGTGAAGAAGCTGAGGCTGAGATCCGCCGTTCCTACGAAAGGGAACGCAAGGCTAGGGAAGCCGCTGAGCATTAGGACCTGAGTCAAACGACCCGGACAACGTATGGCATGAGGTAGTTCCAGTTGTACAAAGGACCCTCGTCCATCGGCGTCCCGGGCTGGTGCGCGGAGATGATATGTCCGTTCCCCGAGTGAAGCGCGACGTGGTAGATGGAGCCGCCTCGGGCCCAGAAAACCAGGTCTCCTGCCCGAGCCTGAGCAAGAGGAACCCTTGTCCCGACGTAGTACTGGCCAGACGCAGTCCTGGGTAGCGTGATCCCTATCTGCTTATAGGCCATGTAGGTGATGCCCGAACAGTCGTACCCGGGTCCGTTGCCTCCCCAAACGTAGGGTGCCCCCAGTTTGGACCGTGCGTACGCGATGACGGTCTGGATGCTTCCCGAGGGCGCCGAGGTAGAGGGCGTGCTGGGAGTCGGCTTGCTAGGGGCAGGCTTACTGGGCGCCGGAGCCGGGGCTGGAGCCGGGGATGGGGACGAGGGCGCCGAGGTAGAGGGCGTCGAGGTAGAGGGTCTACTTGCCTCTGCCTGCGCCCGCTCCGCAGCTTCCTGTTCGAGCTTCTTCTGTGCTTCGGCTTCCCGAACCCTCTCCGCCTCGGCGACGCGTTCGGCTTCCAAACTGGCCGTGGTGTTCCTTCGCGCGGCGAGCTCTTCCAGGAGTGCCGCTCGCGTAGCTTCCGTGTCAGCTAGTACCTGTTCGGCGGCTTGAGCTTCAGCCTGGGCCTCTGCAAGTTTTTCTTCAACGGCGTCGTAGGCATCTTGTTCGGCCTCTTCTGCCTTGGCCGCGACGTCGTCAAGGATGTCTGCAACTTGGCGTAGCGCAGCGATCTCTTGCATCTGTGTGTCGGCCGCTCCACCGAAAGAGCTTACGACCGCGCGACGTTGTTCCACGGAACGCAGTCCGTCACTTTGCAGGTAGGGCGCGAGCGAGTCGAGCTCCGCTCCCCCACTGCGATAGGTCAGTTGAGCGATGCTGGCTAGCTGTGAGAGGCTTTCCTGGTATTCGAGCTCGGCAGCTTCGGCCTCTTCCTTGGCGACCTTCGCTGCGCTTATAGCCTTTTCAAGACGATCCTGAGCGGCAGCAACTTCTTCGGCTGCCAACGCCGCATCAATGGCCGCGTTTTCCGCCTGGGTTGAGGCCTCTGCGAGCGCGATCTCAATCTGCGCTACGTTCATCTCTGCGACGCGCTCTTGCTCGCGGGCCTGTTCGACGTCCTCTTGTGATGGAGCAGCAACTGCAGGGGATGGGATTAGAGCACCAGAAAAGCCCAAACCCGCAAGGCCCAGAAACAGCAAAGCAGCAGTCAAACGACGGCGAAAGTTCCTTTGTCTGCTGGTGGTCACCGCATACTCCCAACGCTTGGCTTCCAGAGCACTCTGTCCAGACTATTCCACTTGGGCCACATTGACAACATTTTTAACATCTGTCCCGCACTCCTCATTCTGCAACACGCCTGGGACTTCGAGCCCCAGGCATCGTTTATCCTGTAGTGGTGCAGAAGAGTGAACATCAGGGGTCGGCGGCTCGCGGGGATGACTCGTCACAAGGCGCTACAGACCCAGCTGGCGCAGAGCTTGCCGGGCAAGCCAGTGAGGCCCCGGACGGAGACGCTCTGCCAAGCCCTGACGCTCTAGCGCCTTGGGGCGATGCGGGCCCACCTCCGACCCAGACCTGGGCTCCCGACGTACTGGGCCCCGATTACCAGGTTTTCACGTTTGAGGTCGACGCTGACGAAGAAGGACCAGCTGTTGCATCCCTGGTCCGTCGGAGCCTCCCGCAGAAGCGGTCGTTTTGGAGGAGAGCAAAAAAGCCAAGGTTTGCTCTGCTGTACGTTCACGGACGTAACGATTACTTTTTTCAGACTGAAGCCGCGGCGAAGCTCACCGAGATGGGTGCCGCGTTCTACGCGCTGGACCTTCGCAAGTACGGCCGCTCTTTACGCCCGTGGCAGACGATCGGCTACTCCACAGACCTCGGTCAGTACAGCCAGGAACTGAACCGTGCTTCTGACATCATTCGCGCCGAACATCCGGAACTTCCCCTTGTGGTTCTAGCCCACTCTATGGGCGGGCTAATCACAACTCTTTGGGTTCAGAACAACCAAGACAAGGTAGACGCCCTGATCCTTAACTCGGCGTGGTTAGAGCTCCAGAGCCTGACCGGTTTGCGTCCAGCCCTCAACGCGGTGATTTCTCGCCTGGCTCTTGTGCGACCGCGAGCCACTATCGTCGGCATGAGCGAAGACGACATTTACCATCGTTCGCTCACGGAAGGTTGGGCGGCGTCGGGCCTAGAGCTACCTGCTTCGCTACGCGGGCACGAAGACGACCCTGCGGTCACGGGCTGGTCTGTCTTCGAGGAGTGGAAGCGTCCCCTGTCCTACCCCGCTCCTGCTGCGTGGATGCACGCGATTCTTGAAGGTCACGCGAGCATCGAGAAGGATGTGCATTTGGACTGCCCGGTTCTTTCTATGACCGCGGTTGCCTCTGGGAGCGACGAACAGTGGAGCACCGAACTGTTTGAAACCGACGTCGTGCTCAACGCGGACCTTGTGAATGAGCGCTCAGCGAGACTGTCAGACAGTGTTACCTTGGCTCGTTTCAAAGGGCGCCACGACCTTTTTCTGTCAGACCCGGCAACTCGCGAAGACGTCTATGGGACGATTCGCGACTGGCTTGCCTACGCGAAGATAACGGGTGCTTCATAGAGGTCCCGCCCCCTACTCCCGTTCGGCCGCGGGTTGTAGCGTCTAAAGCGATAAAAAGCTCGGTTTTCCCACAACAACCCGCAGCCGGAGCGCTCGATGCGTCGGTTGGCCGCGGGTTGCAGAGAGTTCGCTACGGGCTATAGAGAGATCGCCGGGTTACAAAGAGATCTCGGTCAGCGCTTCAAGAAGCGTCGGCCCGCTCGGCGAACCGATGCGCCAAGATGTCCATCCGTCCATCTCCGTGAATCCCTGAGCTTCAAGCGCGGCACTGGGGTCAGCGAACCGACCGGCTGGGACGGCAATGACACCATCGCTTTGGAGAGTAGCTCCGGAGGGGCCTCGGTTCCCTTCCAGGAAAATCAGCACGTTGCCCCCGGCTGCCCCCGCGATCTTCCTCAGCTGAGCCTGCTGGGGTTCCCCACCAACATTGGCAGGAATTTGCCCGTGCTTAGACCGCTGAGCGTGAGAAGCTCCGGACGACGTAGCAGCAGGCTGTCTGCGAGCCAGTGAGCGCCGGGTCGGGAACGCCACGGGTTCGGACGCGCGCCTGGCGTGAATAGTGCGACGGGAGGGATACGGTCCCTGAGCGGAAGGCTGCCTACGAGACGCCCGCCGGGGTTCCGGAGTAGCGTCTTGCGAGGCGCGCCGCGCGGGTGTCCTAGGGGATAGCTTTGCGGGGGCCACGGCCTTAGGTGCAGGAGTGAGCGCCGCTTGCTTGGCGGGCTCCGAACGTGATTCTTCCGTTGACCCGGTAAGCGCAGGAAGGACCGCAGAGGTTTCCAGAAGTGTGTTGGCGCGGTGGCCGTAGAGCCTGGGCCCCACCACATCAACTTCCAAGAAAGCTCGACCGTTCGCCATTTGACGAAGCGACATCTGGTGAACTTCCACGCCCGACGAGGACAACACGTCCAACGCGGGACGAATGTCCTCGCTAATCTGCGACGCGGCTATGACGAGTCGAGGACCATTGGGGGGTGACGGCGGCATCGCTTCCCTGAAGTGGATCCACTCATTCTTGAATCCCTGCGGACCCAGGGGGTATTCGCGAGCCAGGTCTGACCACGACATAGCCGCTGTGTCGGCAAGCTTCGAAAGCGAGTCGATCAGAACGTCTGCGTCTAGCACTCGCATGACCTCAACCGCTACCACCTGCCCCGAAGCGTCAAGCGCTGTGAGCCGCGAGTTCTCCTGGTCCGGCTGGTCGCTGTGCCAAGCCGACCACTTTATTGGAAATAGGGGCCGCGAAACAATGTCCAACACCTGGGCACGAATAGCCGAGAGCACCTCCGGTGTAAAACCTTCGGGGACGTCCCGCCCGAACTGCGCGGGGACTAGACGCCCGTTCTCGAGCTCAAACAATGCCATGCTCGGGCCTCCTTTTCTGCGCCCTTGATTATGTCACGGAAGCACTGCCGGTGTCTTCCGTCGGCTCGCCGCGTCCCGGTCACCTAGGGCGTTTGCTAAGACGAAGCGGGACCAGAGGGCACCCCGCGCACGTCACCGCGGTAGCAGGGGAGCTTCCGCTCCCGCAGGCTCCAAGTCCCGAAGAGCAAAGCGAACCTGCAGACGCCGCCAGACCTCGACGTTCAAGATCATCCACCATGATTTCGGCAAGAGCAGGTGAGATACCTTCCCCTGCGGCAATGGAATCCAGAGTCGCGCCCGCAATAAGACGCGCCCGAACCCTGTCAATGAGAGAGACCGGAGGAGGTGCATTCCCCACTAGTTCCTCAGTTACCCTCATATCAGAAGTCGCCCGATCTGGAAAACACCAACCGCCAGCAGCCAGGCCACGCTGAGTTGAACCGCCATTGCAGCCAGGCTGAGCTTCGCACCGATCTGCCTTATTTGCTCAGCAACAGTCGCAAGGCAAGGGGTGTAAGTGAGGACGAACACCAGGAAAGCGAACGCTCCAATCGGGGCGGCTTCGCCCGCCGCGTCCGTGAAGGAACCGTGAATCAGCTGAGGAAGCTCGCCCAGATCATCCCCGCCGTCCTCAGCGTCTCCCGCCGCGCTGGGGTCAAGGTTGTACGACACCACGATGGATGAGATGACAGTTTCCTTGGCGACAAAGCCAGTCATGAGGGCACCGGTCAGATGCCACTCGCCGAACCCCGCCGGCTTGAAGACTGGCGTGAGCCCCTGCGCCACCGTCCCGTACACGGAATCGGCCATTGGAAGGTCGGGGTCAGCGAAGCCGCGATCTCCCGACGTGGGAATGGCACCCAGCAGCCAGACGACCATGGTCATGGCAACGATAATCTTTCCCGCGCCCTTCACGAACGACCAGGTGCGGAGCGCAGTGGAGTGCAGGGTGCGAAGCACTTGCGGTACGCCGTAAGGAGGCAGAACCAGCATCAAGGGCGCAGCCGACTCCTTGCCGCCGAAGAACGGACGCAGAACCAACGCCCCTAAAACAACCATCAGGATCGACAGCAGGTACATCACGAAGATGACGGTCCCCGCGTTCCCCGGGAAGAAGATTCGCGCAATCATCAGGTAAATAGTGAGCCGCGCAGCGCAGGAGGTGTAGGGCGTTATCAGCACAGTAACTAGCCGCTGACGCCTGCTTGGGAGTGAACGGACGGCGGCAAGCGCGGGAAGGTTGCACCCAAACCCCATGATCAGCGGCAGGATGACGCGCCCGTCCAGCCCTAGGCCGCGCATTACTCGGTCTCCAAGGAACGCGGCTCGCGCCATGTACCCGGAATCTTCCAGTAGGGAAATCAGCAGGAAGATTATGAACATGAGCGGCACGAACGAGGCGACGACGCCGAGGCCCGTTAGCAGGCCGCCCACAAACAGCCCTTCTAGCCAAGAGCCGCCAAGCCCGACCGCGGCGAACCCTGCGCTAAACAGGTTTGCTAGGGAGAATGCGCCCGGGCTCGTGTCGGCAAAGAGGCCGTCGAAAAAATCCATGATCGGGCCGACTGCGTCGCCCGACAACATGAACAGGAGCCACATGACCGCAAAGAAGACCGGGATTCCCAAGTAGGGGTTCAGAAGAACTCGGTCAATTCGGTCCGAGCGTGACATGTGGCGTGCGTCTTCTTCGACCCGCCCAAGTTCGCGCTCAACACACTCAACCCACGAAAAGATCTGTGCAGCGTCATCCGCGGGACTCCTTGGTGACTGCGCCTCCGTCGAGTCGATAGGGTCGTGCGCGCAGATGCCACTTATGGTGCAGTGACACTCACGCTTCCCAGCCTGGTCAGCAGGCAGGTTGCACTCGTGAGCTGCGAGCGCCGCAGCCGCCGCCACCTGGTTATACCCGGGCGCCGTCGGGTCCGGGAGAATGCCCTTCACTCGCGGTCGGTCAGCAAGGCCGCCGCGGATAAATTCTTCGATCGCCTGAAGCTGCTTGGGATCCTTAGGATTTGCAGCCATCACCGGCACACCCAAAGCCGCACTCAGTGCGGCGGGATCCACCGGATTGCCGTCGCTTTGCGCAACGTCCTGATGCGTGAGCAGAGCAACCAGTGGCCTGCCTGTCCTTGCTACCTGACCCAGCAGGTAAAGGGAGCGTGTCACAGCCGTAGCATCCAGCACGCACACGACCAAGTCGACGCTACGACCACTGGCCGGATCAGTGAAAGAGCCCGGGGCCCCCGCTAGGGTGTCGACAACGGACTCTTCGTCAGGGGACTGAGCCACCAGCGAATAGGTACCGGGAAGGTCCAGCACCCGTGCGCCCTCACGACCCCAACGCCCAACCATCACCTCAACAGTGGTGCCCGGCGCATTCATGACGGTCTGTCGCGCCCCTGTGAGCGCGTTGAAGACAGTGGACTTCCCGACGTTAGGGTTCCCTACCAACAGGATTGTTGGCTCTACCGTCGGCTGTCGAGACGATGTGGGGCCCACTTCGCCCTTACGCGTGCCCGGAACCCCTAGCGCCACGCTGACAGGTGTTGCTTCCGAGCTAGGTGGGCACTTAGAGCAGCTCACTTCGGACCCGGGCCTGTTGTGTCTTGAAGCCTTGCACCGATTCTCTGGCTGCTGGCGCGATCTACTGCAACCCGGGTTCCACCGATGTTCAGGACCATACCCCCAAAGGCGGCCTTGTTGACCGCCACAAACTGGGCTCCCGGACGGATCCCAAGCTCCCGAAGCCGCAACCCGTATTGTGGCTCCACGTCAACATCGATGATCTCCCCGCGCACCCGCAGCGGACACTGATTTAGCTTCACACAAATATGGTAAGGCTTACCTAACTCAAATGGTAGCCGTGCCTGTCATGCGCACTTAGCTGCGAGCTAAATCTGCCAACAACCACCCGAGCAAACACGCTTCAGCCGGCCCCCACCAACCCGCGGCCGAACCGGAGCCTAAGGGGTTAAAGTCTTTAGCCGCAAACCCGGGCGTACCCGGACTCGCGGCCAAAGTGGACAGGTTAGGGCCTGCTAGCCCCGCGTGACCCCTACTTCGGGTCTCCCTCCATCACCGCTGCGCGACCCGCCTCAAGGCGCGCCACGGGGACGCGGAATGGGGAGCAGGACACGTAGTCCAGGCCAACGCGGTTGAAGAAATGGATGGACTCGGGATCCCCGCCATGCTCACCGCACACACCAAGCTTCAAGTTCGGTTTAGTCTGGCGGCCTCGCTCAACCCCTTCTTCAACGAGTCGGCCAACGCCGTGGACGTCGATGGTCTCAAACGGTGACACCCCGAAGACACCATCTTCGATGTACAGCGGGAAGAAGACACCCTCGACATCGTCGCGGGAAAAGCCCCACGTGGTCTGCGTCAGGTCGTTGGTGCCAAAGCTGAAGAAGTCAGCCTCGCGCGCCAAGTCCTCGGCGGTAACGCACGCGCGGGGGAGCTCGACCATGCAACCAATCGGAATATCCAGTTCAACTCCGCTTGCCTTCGCGACCTCTTCAAGCGCGGGCTCGATCTGGTCACGAACCAACTGAAGTTCGCGAACCGAAGCAACCAGCGGCACCATGATCTCAGGCCGGGGGTCAAGACCTTCAGCCTTTAGCTCGGCCGCCGCTTCAGCAAGAGCCTTCGCCTGAAGCAGGAATAGGCCTGGCAAGTAGAGCCCCAGGCGGACTCCACGCAAACCGAGCATCGGGTTCTGCTCGTGGAGGCGACGAACCTCGGCAAGCAGGCGCGCCCGTTCTTCAGGCAGTTCTTCACCCTGCGCCTTCGCAACCGCAGCCTCAACTTCCAGCGAAGTCAGGTCAGGTAGGAACTCGTGTAGTGGCGGGTCGATCAAGCGGACCGTCATCGGCTTGCCGTCCATGACCCGGAGCATGTCCAGGTAGTCGCCCTTCTGGAGCTCTTCCAAAGCGTCAAATGCTTCCTGACGATCCTTTGAGTCCGGGGCAGAAAGAATGACACGCTCAACCAGGGGCCTGCGGTCTCCAAGGAACATGTGCTCGGTGCGGCAAAGCCCAATCCCCTGCGCACCGAACTCGATGGCACGCTCAGAGTCTAGAGGGGTGTCCGCGTTAGCACGAATGTCCAGGCGACGAACCTTGTCCGCCTGCTCCAGGATGCGGTCCACGGACTCAACCAGCTCGCGGGTTCCCTTGTCATCTCCGGCGGCGGCAAGACCCGCCTCCAGGCCATGTAGCAGGTATGCGGTAACCGGTGAATCCTGCACTTCGACTTCACCCAGGAAGACCTCACCGGTCGACCCGTCAATGGTGATGGTGTCCTCGGCAGTCAGCACGCGGTCGCCAATGGTCATGGTGCCCTCTTCAGCGTCAATCACTAGCTCTTCAGCACCAACGACGCAGGTTGTTCCCATGCCACGGGCCACAACAGCCGCGTGAGAGGTCTTCCCACCGCGAGCCGTCAGCACGCCTTCTGCGACAACCATGCCCGGTAGGTCGTCGGGGTTTGTTTCGCGGCGGACCAAGATGACTTTTTCGCCACCAGCCGCGACTTCTTCAGCCTGCTCATTGTTGAAGACAATGCGGCCACCAGCAGCACCCGGCGATGCCGCCATGCCCCGAGTGATCAGGATCTTCTCAGCTTCCTGGTCGATCTGGGGGAACATGAGTTGCGTCAGTTGCTCACCGGTCACGCGTTCCAGAGCTTCGTCGCGGGTGATCAGCTTCTCATCCACCAGCTGTGTCGCAATACGGAATGCTGCGGCAGCAGTGCGCTTACCAACGCGCGTCTGTAGCATCCACAGCTTGCCGCGCTCAATCGTGAACTCAATGTCGCAGAGGTCCTGGTAGTGAGTTTCGAGCTTGCGCATGATGGCCCGGAGTTCCTTGTATGCCTCCGGATCCTGATCGCCCAAGGCAGAGAGAGGCTCGGTGTTGCGAATGCCCGCAACGACGTCCTCGCCCTGTGCGTTCATCAGGTAGTCACCGTAAACGCCAGAGTGTCCGGTGGAGGGGTCGCGGGTGAAGCACACGCCGGTGCCAGAGGTGTCACCCATGTTGCCGAACACCATCGTCTGTACGTTGACCGCTGTGCCGAGGTCATCCGGAATTCGTTCGCGACGACGGTAGATCTTGGCGCGCTCGGTGTTCCAGGAACGGAACACGGCCTCGACAGCCATATCGAGTTGCTTACGTGGATCCTGCGGGAAGTCCTGGCCCGTCGCGTCCTTGACGATCTGCTTGAAAGTCTCTGCCAAAGCCTTCCAGTCTTCAGCGTCCAGCTCGGTGTCGGCTTCAACACCCCGGTCTTCCTTCAGCTGCTCGAGTGCGTCAGAAAAGAGATCCCCATCAATGTCAAGCACGGTCTTGCCAAACATCTGAATGAGGCGGCGGTAGGAGTCCCAGGCAAAACGCTCATCTTCAGCGTCAGCTGCAAGACCCTCAACGGATTCGTCGTTGAGCCCAATGTTCAAGACGGTCTCCATCATGCCGGGCATGGAGAACTTTGCGCCGGAACGGACCGAGACCAGCAGCGGGTGGCCTGCGTCCCCCAGGGTGCGCCCCATCTTGTCTTCGACCTTGCGGAGCTCCTTCGTCACCTCGGTGCTGAGATCTTCCGGGACTTCCCCGCTATCGAGGTAAACTCGGCACGCTTCAGTGCTGATGGTGAAGCCCGGAGGCACGGGCAACCCGAGCCGGGTCATCTCTGCAAGGTTTGCGCCCTTGCCTCCCAGCAAGTCCTTCATGTCCTTGTCGCCCTGGGAGAAATCGTAAACGTACTTGACCATGGGTGGGTTCGGCCTTTCGTCGATGCCTTTATGAATTCGTGAATCGCTTCACTGCAGACTAACCCGGCCAGTTTAGCAACTACGCACCCCCAGTGACCGCTTGCCCCACTTCCCCGACAACCGGGTCGAAAACAGGGCGCTGGACGTCGCCGTTGAACGTGAACTCTTTCTTGCCATCGACTTCTTCGACCCCGACGGTGACAACGTCTCCGGAAGCAATCGAACCGAACAGGATTCGCTCTGAAATCGCGTCCTCAATGTCCCTTTGAATCGCGCGACGAAGCGGACGGGCCCCAAGGACAGGGTCGTAACCGCGCTCGGCCAAGAGGTCGCGAGCTTCATCCGATAGCTGTAAGCCCATCCCCTGCTCCGCCATGCGCGAAGAGAGTCGGCCAATCATCAGGTCAACGATCTGTTTGATGTCTTCCTGGGTCAGCGGCGGGAAAACGATCACATCGTCAACGCGGTTCAGGAACTCGGGACGGAAGTGCTGCTTCAGCTCCTCGTTCACCTTTGCCTTCATACGCGTGTAATCGTTTGTTAGGGAGTCGGAGCTCTGGAACCCGGTCATGACACCCTTGCTGATGTCACGCGTCCCCAGGTTGGTGGTCATCAAGATAACCGTGTTCTTGAAGTCCACCTTGCGCCCCTGCGCATCGGTGAGTCGTCCCTCTTCAAGGATCTGCAGCAGGGAGTTAAAGATGTCTGGGTGTGCCTTTTCAACCTCATCAAACAGCACGACAGAGAACGGGCGGCGACGCACCTTCTCGGTCAGCTGGCCGCCCTCGTCATATCCCACGTATCCAGGAGGGGCACCAAACAGCCGTGAAGCAGTGTGCTTCTCAGAGAATTCGGACATGTCCAGCTGGATGAGCGCATCCTCGTCCCCAAACAGAAACTCTGCCAACGTCTTCGCGAGCTCGGTCTTACCAACCCCGGTAGGCCCGGCGAAGATGAACGAGCCACCCGGACGTTTCGGGTCCTTCAGTCCGGCCCGCGAGCGACGTATGGACTGGGACAAACCACGCACGGCCTCTTCCTGACCGATGACCCTCTTGTGTAGCGCTTCTTCCATCTTCAGAAGCTTGGTGGTTTCCGACTGAGTCAACTTGACGACGGGGATGCCGGTCGACATGGCCAGGACCTGTGCGATTTCATCTTCGGTGACCTCTGAGATTTCAGAGTCGCCGTCGTCCTTCCAGGCTTCTTCCTGCTTGGCACGTTCTTTGGCCAGACGCTTCTCTTGGTCGCGTAGCTTCGCTGCCTTCTCAAACTCTTGGTTGTCGATGGCCGCTTCCTTCTGACGGCGCAGCTCGGAGACTTTCTCTTCGAGTTCCCGCAACTCTGGTGGAGCGGTCATTCGGCGGATGCGCAAGCGCGCACCCGCTTCGTCCATCAGGTCGATCGCCTTGTCCGGCAAGAAGCGGTCGGACACATAGCGATCTGCGAGTGAAGCTGAGGCCTCAATGGCTTCATCGGTGATGATGACGCGGTGGTGCGCTTCGTAGCGGTCGCGGAGTCCCTTCAGGATTCCGACAGTCTCCTCAAGCGTCGGCTCTTCAACCTTCACTGGCTGGAAGCGCCGCTCCAGGGCGGCGTCCTTCTCAATGTGCTTGCGGTATTCGTCCAGGGTCGTGGCGCCGATGGTTTGGATTTCGCCCCGCGCCAACATGGGCTTTAGCATCTGGGCCGCGTCGATGGAACCTTCAGCGGCGCCGGCGCCAACAAGTGTGTGGACCTCATCGATGAAAACAATGATGTCGCCGCGAGTTTTGATCTCTTTCAAGACCTTCTTCAGGCGTTCTTCAAAGTCGCCACGGTAGCGCGAACCCGCGACCAGGGATCCCATGTCCAGGGAGTAAATGTGCTTGCCCTTAATGGTCTCTGGGACGTCTCCACGCACGATCGCCTGTGCGAGTCCTTCGACGACAGCAGTTTTGCCAACGCCAGGTTCACCAATCAGGACGGGGTTGTTCTTGGTCCGGCGGGACAGAACCTGCATCACCCGTTCCATCTCGTTTTTCCGCCCGATGACCGGATCCAGTTTGCCTTCGCGAGCCTGTTGGGTGAGGTTTCTTCCGAACTGCTCCAGCAGCGCCGAGTTACCCCGTTCCCGTTCGCTGCGCATGGTCTGCCCGGAAGTTCCGACAGATTCCTTGTCTCCCTGCGAGTGGTAGCCCTGAAGAAGAGACATAACGCCCTTCCTGACTGCGCTGGGGTCAACGTTCAACTTGTGAAGCACTTGGGCGGCGACACCGTCGCCTTCCTTCAGCAGACCAAGCAG
Source organism: uncultured Actinomyces sp. (assembly GCA_964345615.1). Classification (GTDB taxonomy): domain Bacteria; phylum Actinomycetota; class Actinomycetes; order Actinomycetales; family Actinomycetaceae; genus Scrofimicrobium. Next base: position 20,174 of record CAYFRQ010000020.1, read on the forward strand.
CAGGTGTTCGGTGCCGATGTAGTTGTGGCCGAGCTGCAGGGCCTCGCGGAACGAAAGCTCAAAGACGCGCTTCGCCCGCGGAGTGAAGGGGATGTGGCCTTCGACCGGCTTTTCGCCCTCGCCTATCAGTTCGATGACGGCACCCTGGGCTTGGTCGAGGCTGATCCCAGCCATCTCCAGTGCCTTTGCGGCGACCCCGTCGCCTTCGTGGATAAGGCCAAGCAACAGATGCTCGGTACCGATGTAGTTATGCTTCAGCCCGCGTGCTTCTTCTTGCGCCAGCACGATGACGCGGCGCGCGCGGTCAGTAAAACGTTCAAACATAGGGCCACTTCCAGTCTCGGCAGACACTTGTCTCAGGGCCTTTTCAGCCTAAAGCTCCGGTTCGGGCGTAGGTTGACTTTTCGCTAAAGGCGTTCGCTAGAGTCCTAGTCTCGAGTATCCACAATCACTGTGAAAGGCCCGTCGTTTACCAGGGCGACTTTCATCATGGCACCGAACCTACCGGTCTCAACCTGTACTCCGCGCTCGCGGAGCAGCTCTACCAACCGGTCAACCAGGGGCTCCGCAATCTGCGCGGGGGCGGCGTCGGACCACGAGGGGCGCGCCCCCTTCTTTGTCCGCCCGTACAGGGTGAACTGAGAAACAACCAGAACTGGCGCACCCGATCCGGCAACCGATTCTTCTCCTGGCAGGATTCGCAGGTTTTGGATTCGGGCTGCCATCTTCATGACGTCAGCCTCGGCGTCCTCTTTGTGTGCAGCCACCAGAGCGACCAGGCCCGGCGCGCTCAGCTGGCCCACCACCTCACCGTCGACTTCGACACTGGCGCTTTCAGCGCGTTGCAATACGGCTTTCACTGTCCCTACTTACCGCTAACGCTGGGTCCCCGGCCCGCGGGTGCGAATGTCTTGTTTCGATAAGTCCAGTCGTTTCAAGCCCGCTCCAGGCCTTGACTTTGGCGAGGCGTCACTGCGCCCATCAACGGGAACAATCAACTCCTGGAGCGCATCAACTCCTCCGATAGTGAGCTGAGCGTCAGGATCCAGGCTCCGTTTCATGAGGCCGAGACCGATCGGTCCCATCTCAAAGTGGTTTGCGACGGAAGTAAGGACCCCGACTTGGCGGCCATTCAGCAGGATGGCAGTTCCGGGCTCCGGTAGCCCTTCGCCCGACCCATCCAACTGCAAGAAAGTGAGCCGGCGTGGGGGCCTGCCAAGGTTGATGATCCGTGCAACGGACTCCTGGCCTGCGTAACACCCCTTGTCCAGGTGAACGGCCGTTCGTAGCCAGTCCAACTCAGCTGGCAAAGCACGCTCGTCAACTTCGCTACTTGGCAGTGGGCGCCAGGTAGCGACACGCTCCGCGTTGGCGGCCAAAAGGCCGACCAGTTTAACGTCGCCAGCAGCCTTGAAGTCCCGGGCGAAGAGGTCCGCCGCCAGCGTCGGGATCACATAAACCCTGAAGTTCGCCCCCGGGTGATCGCCTTGGAAATAGGCAGCGCCCCCTTCGACCACTGTCGGCCAAGGATCTTGCCAGGTCAGGCCGTCCAGCCGCGCAGCAAGCTCTCGGTTCTTAGAAGCGAACCCGGTGTCTTCGTTTGCGCTCGCGAACCCCAAATAATCGCCGCTTAGGTCTGTAACTTCAACGCGTAGCATGAACTGCATCGACTTCAAGAACTCGGTCAGAGCCTCGGCAAGCTGAGGCTGCGTCAGCAGGAAAGCTGACTCTTTGTCATCCACTACGCCCACCGCGAACTGAATTCGTCCTTGCGCGTCCAGGAACAGTAGCTCTTTTGAGTCTCCAGGTAACAGATCAGAGACAATCTGTGAACCCATGGTCGTTAGCCAGCTCAGCCTGTCGGCGCCACTGACTTTGACGACGCCGACTGACCCCAGGTAGGCCAACCCACGTCCTTCCTGGAAGGCTTCTTGCTCATCGGCCGGCCAGCCGTAGTGCAGGGGACGCCCGGCAAGCGGGCCCTCCTCAGCCAAGGTGGCTCCAGCAAGTCGGACGGACTCTGGGAGAGGCGGTTCTCCCGAACCCTGCTGTTCGGCGGGGGTCATCAAGCCGGGTCCTTTTCGACTCGCTGCAGACGGCCCGTGAACTCAGTTTCGAACTCAGCGTCCCCCACCTTGTTGTCCGATGCCCACATGAGTTCTCCGCCGACAAGCCCGAACATGCGGGACATGTAGTTCACGGGGTCGGCGAACGGTTCGTAGGCGATCGCGTCGGAGTCAAGGCGGATCCGGGGTCCAATCGCAACGCCTGCCCAGAGCGTGGCGTAACCACGGGAACTGGCCGAGGTGACCCTCAGCTCGCGAGGTTCCTCCCCACCGCTCGGAACAACTGCAAGAGGAGAAACGACAGACCAGTATTGGGTTTCCTCCCACAGGACATCACCTGCAGTCAGGTTGTCGAGGCCTTCAGCGGCACTCCACATCGGGTCTACTTTGGTCTTAGGAATGGCGGCAAACACCGTAACTTTCAGAGCCATCTGGTCGCCCAGAACCTCGGCGCTGATCTGTTGGATGATGGGACTGTCGACACTAATCTGCTCAGTGTCTAACTGGACTGTGCCGTCCTCGGTCTCGCCCAGGGTAAGCGATGGCCCCGCGGGGCTTACCAGGGTTCCCCACCCTTGCCACCGACCGAGCAGCCAGGCCAATGGACTAAGACGAAGGGGCAGGTTTTCAGGAATCTCAAACATGGGCCCCAGCCTACCGACCCTGACCCTTCACGTTGTCCTCGAATGGGAACCAAACCAACCCCAACCGAACACAGTAGAAACCAAACGCTGTTATTGCACCGC
>CAYFRQ010000021.1:0-20514 GCA_964345615.1 uncultured Actinomyces sp.
GGGACGTTGAAGTCGGAGCGGACCAGGACCCGCTTCCCTTTCAAGTCGCCAAGGGAGTCAATGGTTCGAAGCAAGGGGCTCTCCTAATGGTGCTGGATCTTGTGGGTTGAAACTTAGGGTGACAACGGTGCGCCCGCACTCGCTTTTGGCGGGTGCGGGCGCAACCTATCGTGTCAAGCTAGCGCTCTATTAGAGGCGCTCGCCGATGTACTGGGTCAGGTCAACCAGGCGGTTGGAGTAGCCCCATTCGTTGTCGTACCAGGAGACGACCTTGACCTCGTTATCAATGACCTTGGTGAGGCCCGAGTCGAAGATCGAGGAGGCCGGGTCGCCCTCGATGTCCTTGGAGACCAGGGGCTCTTCCGAGTAGACCAGGATGCCCTTGAGTTCCGGGGTTTCTGCCGCGGCGCGGACAGCGTTGTTGACTTCCTGAACGGAGACCGGCTTCGCGGAAACGAAGGTGAGGTCGGTGACCGAACCTGTCGGGACCGGCACACGCAGGGCGTAGCCGTCCATCTTGCCCGCGAGTTCGGGCAGGACCAGGGCGACAGCCTTGGCTGCACCAGTCGAGGTGGGAACGATGTTCAGCGCGGCGGCGCGGGCGCGACGCAGGTCCTTGTGAGGAGCGTCGAGCAGCCGCTGGTCGCCCGTGTAGGCGTGGATCGTGGTCATGAGGCCACGCTCAATGCCGAAAGCGTCGTTGAGGACCTTGGCCAGGGGCGCAAGGCAGTTCGTGGTGCAGGAAGCGTTAGAAACGATGTTGTCGGTTTCAGGGTTGTAGTCCTGCTCATTGACACCGACGACGAAGGTTGCGTCCGCGTTCTTGGCGGGGGCAGAGATGATGACCTTCTTGGCGCCCCCGTCGATGTGGGCCTTTGCGAGGTTCGCATCGGTGAAGAAGCCGGTCGACTCGATGACGATGTCGACGTTGTTCTCTGCCCAGGGGATGTTCTTCGGGTCGCGCTCGGCGTACACCTTGAACTCGTGGCCATCAACCGTGATGGAGTCGTCCGTGTAGGTGACATCGGCGTCCAGGTTGCCTAGGACCGAGTCGTGCTTCAGCAAGTGGGCCAAAGTCTTTGGATCGGTAAGGTCGTTCACTGCAACGACTTCGATGTTCGCACCCTGCACCTTGATGGCGCGGTAGAAGTTGCGTCCGATGCGGCCGAAGCCGTTGATGCCTACGCGAATGGTCACTATGTCCTCCTGGTGTGCCTGCGGCACTTCGGTTACCTGATTGCACGACTTTGTCGGGCAAGCCGCTCACGCGCGGCCAAGCGGTCCCATTTTACACCCGCGCGCGACCAAATGCACCCGCCTCCGGCTACTCACCGCGGGGCAAGTTGCAGGCTACTCATCAAGCAAATCCGGTGTGATTGCGGCCGCAGTTCCGGGGATTCCCCGTTCTTCAGCGACCTTATCGGCTAGCGCAAGCAGCCTACGGATTCGGCCTGCGACAGCATCTTTTGTGAGGGGAGGGTCGGATTTCTGCCCGAGCTCTTCCAAGGAGTCCTGCTTGTGCCTGACACGCAGTTCTCCCGCTTCGCGCAGGTGGGGAGGGACGTCGTCACCCAGGATTTCAAAAGCTCGCTCGACCTTCGCTCCCGCCGCAACCGCAGCCCGAGCGGAACGCCGCAGATTCGCATCATCAAAGTTCGCTAGGCGGTTAGCGCTACCGCGAGCTTCCCGCTTCTCTTTCTGAACCATCCACTTGGCACGCGTGCTGTTCGCCTGGAGGGCCTCTAGTAGCGTCGCAATCGCGTCTGCGTCCCTAACCGTTACCCGGGCAGTCCCGCGAACATCGCGGCTCTTCGCGGCGGCGCCGAGTCTACGGGCGCAACCGACCAGAGCCAACGCGGTCTCAGGCCCCGGGCACGTGACCTCGAGTGCCGAGGACCTGCCGGGCTCCACCAGTGAACCGCGCGCCAGGAAAGCACCCCGCCACGCAGCAGCGGCCTCCCCCGGTCCGCCACCCACAATGGCGGGAGGCAGGCCGCGCAGTGGCCGACCGGCCGAGTCGATCAACCCCGTCGCGCGAGCCAAAACGTCAGCATCCTTCACGACGCGAACGACATAGCGATCCCCCTTACGCAGGGCACCACCGGAGACAATGACGACGTGACATTCAGCGCGGTAGAGCTTTTCCAGAAAAGTCTGCAAGCGCTTCGCGACGATCTCGTTATCCACCTCGGCTTCGACCAGGATCCGGCCGCCAACAATGTGCAGGCCCCCAGCGAAACGCAATAGCACCGAGCACTCCGCGCGTGCCTCCGCGACAGATCTCGGCGCTTGACGCGCGAGCTCTTCCTTTAGCTCACCGGTAAGGGACAATCTTTCCTCCGTCTGCTCTGCTTAGAGCTCTTTGCCTGCTGGCTAGCGGACGCTAGGCCAGCCACTCTTCCGACTTGCCAACCTCGGCAAGGTAACCGTCAAACGCATCGCGCAAGGCGGCCGCCAGCCGAAGCGAATCGTGGACAGCCGGGTTCGACGCCGAATGAACCTGCCGTAACAACACCCTGGCCCCGAGCTCAGCACTCACTTCCATGAGCTCGTCAACATCATCAACCGACGTGGGGTCGGCGATCACGACATCCAGCTTTAAGTCGGGCGCGGCGTCACGCACGGCACGAACCAGGTCCGCTGACGACATGGACTGCGTTTCCGACTCTTGCAATGTCAAGTTTAGGACAAGTGCGCGGTGCGCCTCCGTTGTGACGATGGCTCGCCGCAGTTCGTCAATCATTAGGTGTGGGATAACCGAGGTGAACCAGGAGCCCGGGCCCAAAACAATCCAGTCGGCGCGCCCAATCGCTTCGAGCGCGTCGGGCGGCACCGGAGCGTCGGTGGGCTCAACCCTCAAATCAAGGATCTCGCCTTCCGCGAGGGCGACCGAAGCCTGCCCACGCACCAGCTTGACGTCCTCACCGTCTGCCACATCCGCCTCAATGTGTAGCGGAGTGAGGCTCATCGGCAGGACACGGCCGTGAGAGTCAAGCAGTCGCGCGACCCCGTCAAGTCCCGCGACCGGGTCGTCAAACATCTGCCAGAGGCCCAAAATCAGCAGATTCCCCAGAGCATGATCGTTGAGTGCACCGTCGGTGACCAGCCGTTGTTGCATCAGGTCACGCCAGGTGAGACCCCAATCAGACTCATCACATAGCGCCACTAGCGCCATCCGCAGATCACCGGGAGGGAGGGCGTCCGCTTCGGCTCGGATCCGACCTGACGAGCCGCCATCGTCAGCGACAGTGACGACTGCGGTCAGGCCGTGGGTGATGTGCCTAAGCGAGCGAAGCGTCGCTGAGAGACCATGACCTCCGCCGAAAGCGACCACCCTTAGTCCCGGCTCGGTGGCCGGGGTGCGACTAGCTACCTCGTTCATTTCTTCCCCGAATCACGGTGACGGACGTGGACACCGACGCCAGCTTCACGCAGGTTTTCTGCAATCTTCTCTGCGATTGCAACGCTCCGGTGGCGTCCACCGGTACACCCAACCGCAACCGTTACCTGCTGCTTCAGCTCCTGTCGGTAGCCCGGCAGAGTGTCCAAGATGAGTTGCGAGTACCTGTCGACCCAGTCCGAAACACCGTCGCGACCAAGAACGAATTCGGCGACCCCGGGGTCGCGCCCCGAGAGATCGCGGAGCTCTTCAACCCAATATGGGTTCTCAACAAACCGCACGTCCAGGACGTGGTCCGCGTCGAGGGGCGGGCCATGCTTGAACCCGAACGACTGCACGGTCACCTTGGTTTCAGACGTTCCTTGGCCCACGACCACGTCGCGCATGTGCCGTGCCAGATCGTGGACTGACATGTTTGTCGTGTCGACGAGCTCATCAGCCCGGTCCCTAAGGGGAGCCAGCAGGTGACGCTCGGCCGCTAGACCGTCTAACAGCGTGCCGCTCCCCTGTAGTGGGTGGCGTCTCCGGTTAGCTTCGTACCTGCTGACCAGGCACTGGTCGTCAGCGTCCAGGAAGATGATGCGGTAGGGAACTCGGTGATCGCGCAGTTCAACCAGTGTGTCTTCGAGCGTATGAAAGAACTCCCTACCCCGCACGTCAACAACCGCCGCGAGCTTGTTGACGCCTTCACCGTGGCTGGTCATCATGCCAGCCAGAGTGAGCAGCATGGCCGGAGGAAGGTTGTCGACTACGTACCAACCGTGGTCCTCGAGCGCATTTGCTGCCTGGGATCGCCCAGCCCCAGATCTGCCGGTCACAATCAAGATTTCGTTCGGAGAAACGGGGACCTGGGGAGAGGCCTCGCTGGAGGCGATGTCCTTGAGCGCGGGAATGCCGGTTGGTGCCGTAAGCGGCCCCTTGCCCTCATGCCTATTCTTTTTGCTCATGCCTTAAGCATGCCACCCCGGAGCAATACGGGCGCCCTGTCCAGGGTCCGCTCAAGAAAACGCTACTTCGAGCCCGACTCTTCCCCATGGAGATAGTCGTGCACCCGCTTCGCGAAAGCGGGACCAAAACCCGGGACCTCTTGGATCTCCGCCACCGATGCGGCCCTCAGTCGCTTGACAGACCCAAACTTCTTTAGCAGAGCCTTCTGGCGCGTCGGGCCCAGCCCCGGAATCTGGTCCAACACGGAACTGGCCATAGCTTTCGTCCGCTTCTTCCGGTGGGCAGTGATTGCGAAACGGTGCGACTCATCGCGAAGGTGTTGTAGCAGGTACAGCGCGGGCGACGTTCGGGGCAGGATCACCGGGTACTCCTCCGCCGGTAGCCAAACCTCTTCGAGCCGTTTAGCGAGTCCAATGACGGGCACCTGGGCACCGACGTCCTCCAATGCCCGGACCGCAGCACTCACCTGAGCCGGGCCGCCATCCACAACCACCAGTTCCGGATCGTACGCAAAAGGCCTGGGTTTGCCAGTCTCAGGGTCGATCGCACCCGAGGTGAACCTGTCCCCCTGTTGGTCCTTCATTTCCCCCAGCCGCTTGAACCTACGCCTGAGCACCTGGGCCATGGCCGCGGTGTCGTCCTGGTTTTGCCCCTCTTCCTGGCGAATATTGAAGGTTCGATACGCGTTCTTACGAGGCACGCCGTCCTCGAAGACGACCATGGACGCTACCTTCTGCTCACCTCCCGTGTGGGAGATGTCGAAGCACTCGATCCGCAGGGGCGCAGACTCAAGGTCGAGCGCTTCCATCAGTCCTTCGAGGGCCAAAGCCCGCTGCGTGAGATCCCCGGCTTTCTTTGTTTTGTGGAGCTTAAGTGCCGCTTCCGCGTTGGCCCGCACGGTCTCCATCAAGTGTGCTTTTTTCCCACGGCGCGGCTGGGTGATGCTCACCGCGCCCTGGGCAAGCTCACGCAGAACATCCTGGAGCTGCTTCGGCGCGGTGGGCAGGGTCGACACCAGAACCTGAGGGGGAATCGCTTCCGTCCGCATGTGGCGTACGTCGTCGACAGACTTTGCGGGGGTGACGCGTGCCCTCGATGCCCCCTCGAGCTGGGCACGCTCGAAGTAGACCTGCTCCAACAGATCTCTCATGAGCTGAGCTTCGCTACGGTCATCCGCGCGCTCGATAACCCAGCCCCGCGTCCCGCGGATCCGCCCACCCCGGACGTAGAACGCCTGGACCGCAGCCTCCAGATCATCAGCAACCATCGCAAAAAAGTCGGCGTCCACGTCCGAGGGCAGGGCAAGAGTGTTCTTCTCAGCGACTTTGACGAGCGCGTCAATTTCGTCACGGCGCCTGGCGGCCAGCTCGAAGTCGAGGTCCTCAGCCGCCTCTTTCATCTCCCTGTCCAGTTCGCCTATGAAACGCCCTGTGTCACCGTCCATGAATTCGCAAAACTCTTCTGCGATCTGCCGGTGCTCTTCTTCGCTCACTCGTCCAACACACGGGGCACTGCAACGACCGATGTACCCCAGCAGGCACGGCCGCCCTTGGGCCTCCGCCCGTTTGAACACCCCGGCGCTACAGGACCGCATCGGGAACACGGGGAGCATCAGGTCAATGGTTTCGCGGATCGCCCACACTTTCGTGTAGGGGCCAAAGTAGCGGGTCCCCTTCTTCTTCGCGTCGCGGGAGATCGAAACGCGCGGGTATTCCTCTCCCATTGACACCGCCAGGTACGGGTACGACTTGTCGTCGCGGTACATGACGTTGAAGTAGGGATCAAACTGCTTTATCCACTGGAATTCAAGGGTGAGGGCTTCAATCTCCGAGCCAACAACTGTCCACTGAACAGACCTAGCCTGGCTGACCATCTGTGCTGTGCGCGGGTGCAACACTTGGGGATCTTGAAAGTAGTTAGTCAGGCGAGCCCGCAGGTTTTTCGCCTTGCCGACGTAGATCACGCGTCCCTGTTCATCCCGAAAACGGTAGACGCCCGGGCCGCGGGGAATGTCAGCGGTCGCGGGCCGCCACTCCGGCCGTCTCGACACCGCACCTCCCTACTCCGCTCCGTTACAGGGCCAACTTATCTTCTTTTGGACCTCCCTACCTGTGAGCAACACCGCCACGCCGCGGACGGCCACAGCTACCCCATGTCCTTCAAAGTTTGTACGATTACCTTTCAAAGTTTGTAACATCCCGGCGTCGCTGGGGCGCAGCAACTGTCGAAACGAGGAATCGTGGCTAAGAAACGCAGCACCAAGGTTGTAACCGAGGAAGAAGTTGAATCTGAGGAGACGGGCGACGTCTTGCTGCGTATCGCCAGCGCAGACCTCTCTCCCGAGCAAGCCCGCTACATCCCGCCGGTCACGGCGCGCATGACCATCCCGGGCATGTACAGGCATCGAGCCAAAGTGCACCCGGGGAGTGTCATAGCCGAACGACGCAGTGAACTTGGAGGTTGGAGGCCGATCACGACTGAAGACTTCCTGGCAGAGGTCGAGGTCTACGCCCGCGCGCTCATCGGCATGGGGGTGGAGAGAGGGGACGCCGTCGCGCTACTTGCGCCGGGCTCCTACCGGTGGATGGTGCTGGATCTGGCCATCCTGTCCGTCGGCGGGGTCACCGTGCCGATCTACGAATCCGACTCTGCCAAGCAGATCAGGCACATCCTGAGCGACGCAGAAGCTGTCTTGGCAATCACGGAAACGACGCAGCAAGCGGACCTGGTCGAATCGGTTGCGCCCCTGGAGCTCCGGGAGATCATCTGCCTGGATCAGGGTGGCGAACGAGTGCTACAAGCCCGCGCCCGCAGGATCGCACCCATAGCGGTAACCGAAGCGCAAGAACAGATGCGCATCGATGACGTCGCCACGATCATTTACACCTCCGGCACCACCGGCACACCCAAGGGTGTCGCTTTGACGCACCGCAACTTCGTCGCGACAACTGCGGCCGTCCACCAAGAGGTGTTCGAAATAGCTCAGGACCCGGGAACCCGACTACTCCTGTTCCTGCCCCTTGCGCACGTGCTGGCGCGGTTTGTGATGCACGGACTAGCGACCGGTGCAGGCAGGGTCGGCTTCTCTCCCGATACGAAGAACCTGATTGACGACATCGGCTCATTCCAGCCAACCACCCTTTTGGTTGTCCCAAGGGTTCTTGAAAAGGTCTACAACGCTGCACAGGCAAAAGCAGGCCGAGGCGCCCGGGCGAAACTGTTCAGCTTCGCAGCGAAGAAAGCCAAGCAACTTGGGCTAGCCCGCGAGGAGGGGCGGGCAACGCGACCTTCACTGCCTTGGACAGTCGCAGACAAACTGGTCCTGAAGAAGGTTCGCGCCGTCCTTGGGCCAAACCTCAAGTACGTAGTGTCAGGGGGCGCACCGCTAGCCACCGAACTGGCACAGTTTTTCAGGGGGATCGGGCTGACACTGCTTCAAGGCTACGGGCTTTCAGAATCCACCGGACCTGTGACCGTTCAACGCCCGGACCACACGCCAACCGGCACCGTCGGCCCAGTGCTCCCCTGGAACGAAGTGATGATCGCAGGCGACGGAGAGGTCCTGCTGCGCGGCGAATCCGTGTTCCTGGGCTATCACAAGCTCCCCGAAGAAACCGAGGCCTCATTTGAGGACGGCTGGTTCAAAACCGGGGACATCGGAGAGCTGGGCGCGGATGGGCAGCTGCGGATAACCGGGCGCAAGAAGGGCATCATCGTCACTGCGGGAGGCAAGAACGTGTCCCCCGAAGCACTGGAAGACCGACTGGTCACCCACCCTCTGATCGGGCACGTCGTCGTGGTCGGGGACGCCAAACCTTACGTTTCAGCCCTGATCACGCTGGACCCGGAGATGTTGCCGCTCTGGCTCTCCAACAAGGGACTGGAAGTGGTTGATCCAGTAGCCGCCGCCGACCTGCCAGAAGTCCGACACTCACTATCGAAAGCCATCAGGCGAGCCAACTCCCACGTCTCGCGGGCGGAATCCATCAGGAAGTTCGGAATCCTGAACGCGACCTTCACCGCTCAGAACGGATACCTCACGCCATCGCTCAAACTGAGGCGAGGAGAGGTGCTCACAGACTTTGCGGATGAAATAGAGGCACTGTATGGCGGTGCAGGACACAATGTTAGCCCTGCATAGCCTATGTTTCGCCGCTCCCCCATCGCTGCCGGTAAGGTTCTATCGAGGCGGGCAGAACGGTAGACCAGGCCGGTCAGTTTGGAGTCTTTAGGTGTATCAGCGCAGCGATGGAAGTTGGGAATGCCCAGCAGTCGTTAGGGTGACCTCAGATCTCAACGTTGCAAAGCTCATCTTCGACCGAGCCGAGCGCACCCCGGCACAGGTCGTGATCGAACGCAGGATGGGCAGCCATTGGTACGAAGTGCGGGCAGACGAGTTCGCAAACCACATCCAGGACGTTGCAAGAGGCTTCTACGGGATGGGGGTGCGGCCCGGGGACCGCGTCGCAATCCTTGCACCAACCAGCTACGAGTGGGCCGTGACCGATATTGCTGCGCTGAGCCTTGGCGCTATAACGGTCCCTATCTACGAAACTGATTCCGCCTCGCAGATAGGGCACATCCTTAAGGACGCAGGGGTATCGGTCGTCGTGACCCAGTCGGCACTGCAGGCCGAAATGGTGAAGACGGTAAAGACTCGAAAGGTCCGCGAAGTCATTGCGCTTGACCGGAGCGGCGAGATGAGAATCATCGCGGCCGGAAAGGATGTCTCTCCCGCCACGGTCGACAAGCTTCGGAACCAGGTCACCCTGGAAGACACCGCCACACTGGTCTACACCTCCGGGACAACCGGCAAACCGAAGGGCGTCGTGCTCACGCAGAGCAACTTCATCAAATCGGTGCTGCAGTCTTATGACATCTTGCCGGACGTCATTGGCGACCCGAAAGGGCGAACCCTGCTTTTCCTTCCCGTGGCGCACGTCTTGGCCCGCTTTGTCATGTACGGGATTCTGATCGGGGAAGGCAGGCTCGGGTTCTCACCAGACATCAAGAACCTGGTCAATGACATTGAAACGTTCAGCCCGACAATGATGCTTGCTGTTCCACGCGTACTCGAGAAGGTCTACAACACAGCAGCCCAAAAAACGGGCGGCGGCGTGAAACGCCAGCTGTTTGCGTGGAGTGCAAAACAGGCCAGAGAAATGTCCCAGGCAACTGCGTTCCCGCGGCGCGACACCGGGAAAACCGCGCCAACCTTCCCGGGCTCGGTCGAGCACGGCCCGACCCGGAAGACGTCAAGCGGCCCCTCAGCGCGCCTGCGGGTTAGCCACAGGGTTGCAAATTCACTGGTGTTGCGCCGGGTTCGCGGCATTCTGGGACCAAACCTACGCACCATCATCTGCGGTGGCGCACCCCTTTCTACCGAGCTTGCAGACTTCTACCGCGGACTTGGAATCGACCTGCTCCAGGGCTACGGCCTCACGGAAACGACAGGCCCCATCACAGTTCAGCGTCCTGGGGACAACCCGCCGGACTCGGTCGGCTACCTCTGGCCTGGCAACTCCATGAAAATCGCAGAGGACGGGGAACTGCTCCTCAGCGGGATCTCCGTCTCCTCCGGCTACCACAACCTTCCCGGCCCAACCGCCGAGGCGTTCAAGGACGGGTGGTTCCACACCGGAGACCTGGCGTCGATCGACGAAGAGGGACGGCTCCGGATCACCGGGCGCAAGAAGGAATTAATCGTGACCGCCGGGGGGAAGAACGTCTCCCCCGAGGTCTTACAAGATTCTCTTTCCACTCACCCCCTGATCTCGCAGGTGGTCGTGGTCGGTGACGACATGCCCTACATTGGGGCTCTGGTGACGCTGGATCCCGAAATGCTCCCCGGATGGCTCCGAAACAAGGGCCTGCACGGCGTTGGAATCCAGAGGGCCATGGAGATGCCCGAGGTTCGGGATTCCATTGAGCGCGCGATCAAGCGCGCTAACCGCAACGTTTCAAGGGCCGAATCTATCCGCCGCTACATGTTGCTCCCCGTCGAGTTCAAGGTCGAAAACGGCTACCTAACCTCTTCACTGAAGCTCAAGCGCCAGAAAGTCCTGCACGACTTTAAGAAAGAAATCAAGCAGCTCTACGAACTAACGGACGAAGAGCTTGCGGCCGTGGGAGGCTCGCTCCCGAACGGGGCTTGAACCATCCAAAAACTCTTCGCGAAGTCTTTAGGACGCTACTGCCTTCTGTGAGTCCAGAACTTCAGCAAGATATTGGCCCGTCCAGGACCCGGGCGTGGCTGCCACCTGCTCGGGTGTTCCTTCAGCTACGACACGCCCTCCGCGGTCGCCCCCACCCGGCCCCATGTCTATCACCCAGTCAGCGTTTTTGATCACGTCCAGGTTGTGTTCGATGACAAGAACCGTGTTGCCCTTGTCCACCAGACCCTGCAGGACCAGCAGCAGCTTGCGGATGTCTTCAAAGTGGAGCCCGGTGGTTGGTTCATCAAGGACGTAGATGCTTCGCCCGTTCGAGCGGCGGTGAAGCTCGGAGGCAAGCTTGACTCGCTGGGCTTCTCCGCCCGACAGAGTAGTAGCCGACTGTCCTAGCCTCACGTATCCCAGCCCGACCTCGACAAGTGTGTTCAGGTGGCGTGCGATTCGCGGAATGGCCTGGAAAAACTCTGCCGCCTCTGAGATCGGCATGTCTAAAACATCGGCGACGGACTTGCCCCGGTAAAGGATCTCTAACGTTTCTCGGTTGTACCGGCTACCTTGACACACTTCGCAGGGCACGTATACGTCGGGAAGAAAGTTCATCTCAATCTTGATGGTTCCGTCACCCTTGCAGGCTTCGCAGCGTCCGCCCTTCACGTTGAAAGAGAAGCGTCCCGGAGCATAGCCGCGCACCTTGGCTTCGTTCGTTTCCGCAAAGAGCCCCCGAATGTGGTCCCATACTCCCGTGTAAGTTGCGGGATTTGACCTTGGAGTACGCCCGATCGGTGACTGGTCCACGTGCACTACCTTGTCCAGATGCTCCGCACCGGTCACGGAATGGTGCCGTCCCGGTACCTGCCGTGCCTTGTTCAGGCGGTTCGCTAGGGAGCGGTACAGAATCTGGTTCACCAGCGTCGACTTCCCCGAGCCGGAAACGCCAGTAATCGCAGTGAGCGTGCCCAGGGGAAAGTCGACTGTGATTCCCTGGAGGTTGTTCTCTTTGGCTCCCTTGACGGTGAGATGTCGCTTTGGGTCGATGGCTCTGCGTTCCTTGGGAATATTAATCGCCCTCTTGCCGGACAGGTATTGCCCGGTGATAGAGTCTTTCTTCTTCAACAATCCTGGGAGCGGACCCGAGTACACAATCTCACCGCCAGCCTCACCTGCTCCGGGGCCGATGTCGACCACCCAGTCGGCGGAGTCCATGGTCTCCTCGTCATGTTCAACGACGATGAGGGTGTTGCCAAGGTCGCGAAGGTGCTCCAGCGTTCCGATTAGTCGCTTGTTGTCACGCTGGTGTAGCCCGATGGAAGGCTCGTCAAGCACATAGAGAACCCCAACCAGCCCGGACCCAATCTGGGTGGCAAGGCGAATCCGCTGAGCTTCACCGCCGGAAAGGGTGCCGGCACTGCGCGCCAGCGTCAGGTAATCAAGACCCACATCAACCAGGAACTTTAGGCGCGCGTTGATCTCCTGAAGGATTGGCTTTGCGATCTGTGCGTCACGCCCCTCAAGCTGAAGGCCTGCAATGAAGTCGCGGGTCTCTCCAATCGAGGCTTCAGAAACCTCCGCAATGTTCTTCCCGGAGACGCGAACGGCAAGGACTTCAGGACGGAGACGGGCCCCGTGGCAGGACGGGCAGGGAACTTCCCTCAGGTAGCCCTGCAGCCGGTCCTTAACGAACGAGGATTCGGACTCTTTCAGCCTACGCTCCACAAAGGCCACAGCCCCCTCGAACCCGGTCGAATAAGCTCGCTCCCGGCCCCACCGGTTTCGGTAGCGCACGTGGATCTTGTGGTCCAAACCATGAAGGACCGCGTCCTGGACCTCTTGCGGAAGGTCCTTCCACGGCGTTTTCATGTCGAAGCCCATCTTTTCAGCGAGGCTTTCGAGTGAACGCTGGTAGTACTTGTTGTTTGCGCGCCAAACTACAACGGCGCCATCTGCAAGGGAAACCTCTTGGTCCGGGATGATCAGTTCAGCGTCAACTTCTTGCTTCGCCCCGAGGCCCGCGCATTCAGGGCACGAACCGTACGGTGCGTTGAATGAGAAGGTTCGCGGTTCAATCTCGTCAAGCCCAAGGGGATGATCGTTAGGGCACGCCCGTTTTTCCGAGTACCGCCTGCGGCGCTCTGGAGCGCCCTGGTCGACATCGACCAGGTCAATGGTGACCAGACCTTCAGCAAGCTCCAACGCCGTCTCAACCGAGTCTGTCAGTCGCCCTTTGATGCCGTCCTTCACAACCAACCGGTCGATGACGATGTCAATGTCGTGCTTCAGTTTCTTTTCGAGCGTGGGCGGGTTATCCAGGCGAACGGCCTGGCCATCCACTATTGCCCTGGCATATCCCTTGCTTTGCAGCTCCGCGAAAAGTTCGGAGTATTCGCCCTTACGCCCCCGGATAACCGGGGCAAGAACCTGGAACCTAGTGCCCTGCTCCATCTCCAAGACACGGTCGACGATTTGCTGCGGAGTCTGGGCGGTGATCTGCTCACCGCAAGTCGGACAGAACGCCGTCCCTGCGCGCGCGAACAGCAACCTCAAATAGTCGTGGATCTCAGTGATTGTCCCCACCGTTGAACGCGGGTTACGCGACGTTGACTTTTGGTCAATCGAAACCGCTGGCGACAGCCCTTCGATGAAATCGACGTCGGGTTTGTCCATGCGCCCCAGGAATTGGCGGGCGTACGAGGAAAGGGATTCGACGTAGCGACGTTGCCCCTCAGCAAAGATGGTGTCGAACGCAAGGGAGGACTTCCCAGAGCCCGAAAGACCTGTGAACACGATCATCTTGTCGCGCGGCAACTCAATGCTGACGTCCTTCAGGTTGTGGACCCGGGCACCGCGGACAACTAGTTCATCTTTCACTGTCCCAACCTTAGCGGCTGGACCGTGGGTCTAGCACAGGTGTTCGATCACAGCGAAGCCCTGCTACCGGTCAGTAAGTGCCTCGCTTATCACCGCAGCGACCTGTTCGGGAGCCTCCACGGCCATGAGGTGCGCGGCGCCCTCAATCACCTTGAGCTGCGCGTTAGGAAGTGCTTCAACCAGCTCTTTTCCAGCTTCCGGTCCCATCCCACCGTCGTTTTCACCCACTACGACGTAGGCCGGAACAGTGATCAACCCAAGGTCCGGTCGCAGGTCTGTTCCTGCGATGACCAGACAACATTCGGCGTAGCCCTCGGGGCTGGTCTGGGCAAGAGTGTCGCGCGTTTCCTGCACTGCCTGTTTTCCATCTCCCTGTCGGAAGCTCGCAGAAAACCACCGCTCCATGGTGGGGTCCGCCAGTGGCTCCAGCCCGCGCGTCAGAACTAGGTTCACGCGGTCCGTCCAGGTCGTGGGCGGTAGCAGGGCAGGGCCCGAACCGAACACCACCAGGGACTCTAGGAGTTCCGGGTGAGCCTCCGCGTAAGCGAGTGCCACGGTTCCACCAAGCGACAGGCCTCCCAGAATGAACGGCTGATCCTCTACGCCGAGGTCGCCGAGGCCTCGGTGTAAAGACTCCGCTACGGCGGGGGCACCAACCCCGCCCCTTGTTGCTTCTTCAATATCCACATCCAGCAGGCCCGAGTTGCCGTGGCCTGGGAGCTCCCAGAGAATCACATTCAAATCCTGCGGTAGCAGTGGCAGGACCCGCCTCCACATGTCTCGGTCCGCCCCAAGAGCATGGCCAAGCACCAGGGTCTTGCCGGCGCCCCGCCGACCAGGTTCGCCGTAGAAGGCGAGCTCACTATTTGGCGTCTCTAGTCGTTCAAGCTGCATGTCTTTCGTTCCTTTCATGCTGGCCTTCATGTTTGATCCTGCTGGTCAGTGGTCGGCGCCTTAGAAGGTTGGTCACGCCATTTCTGCGTGATGTGGAAGGAGACTACAACCAGAGACGAAGCGAACAGGCCCACCAGCATTATCAGCACCCAGAGCCTATGGCTCGGCCACTCCAGGGCGAAAAAAACCCGTATGAATGGGATGACCAACCCGATGACGGCGCCGGCAGCCATGGCAACCACCAGTGAGACGCGCCAGGCATTCCAGGGCCGCGCCAGCAGGACCAGTAGGGTCAGGGCAGCGAGGATCATGGTGAGTGTCGCGGCCGTGTGCCCCGCTAGTGTTCCCTGGCCCGCGGTCATGTAGCTGGTTAGAGCCGCAGCTCCAAGCAGGATCCCCGACGGAACGGCAATAAGCAGGGTGCGTTTAAGGAAGCCTGGTCGATACCGCGTCAGGTTCGGGGCAAGGGCTAAGAAGAAGCCAGGAACGCCGATCGTAAACGTCGCAATGTAGGTGAGGTGCCTAGGCAAGAAGGGGTAGGCCCAACCGGACAGGGCGACCAGCACCGCGATCATGATCGCGTAGGTGGTTTTCGACAAGAAGAGTGCGGACACACGCTCCATGTTCGCGATGATCCGGCGTCCCTCAGCAACCACTCCCGGAAGGACAGAGAACTCACCGTTCACCAGCACTATCCGTGAAACGGTTTTGGTTGCGGGTGCCGCGTTGCCCATAGCAATGCCAAGGTCTGCCGTCTTAAGAGCCAGCGCGTCGTTGACGCCATCCCCTGTCATTGCAACCGTGTGCCCCTCCTTTTGCAGAGCAACCACAAGAGCCTGCTTCTGGTCGGGCGTGACGCGGCCAAAGACATCAGCGTCTTGAGCGGCCCTCTCGAAACCTGGTGACCCTACCGTGGGCAGGTTCCGGGCATCGACTACGTGCGGCTCGCCCCCGTCTGGGGAACGAAGCCCGACCTCGCCCGCGATCTCCCCCACCGTTGCAGGGGCGTCGCCTGAAATGATCTTGACCGCCACGCCCTGATCCTCGAAGTACTCGAGGGTCTGTTTCGCGTCTGGGCGGATGTCCTCTTCCAAGACGGCAACAAGTGCGGCTGTCACGTCCTTCGGCGCGACCTCGTCCTGGTAGGGACCCGGGTAGTAGACCAGGACGGTTGTTCTATGTCCATGTTTTGAGGCTTCTGCGACGTCATCCTTCGCCCACTGGTTCTTTGGTAGGTCGGCGGCCAGCAGGATCTCAGGGGCCCCGAATAACCACGTCAGGGGTTTGCCGTCCAACTCGGTCTTGTAGGCAGACCATTTGCGAGCTGAGTTGAAGGGCACCAGGTTTTCATCACCGTAACTTGGGAGCTTCGCGTCCTTTACCAGTTGCATTGTTGCTACCGCAGTTGCGTTCGCGGCGTCAGAAACCAGGACCTTCAATGCGGACTCAGCCTGCGCCAAGCTCGGCGTATCAGGCCCAGGGCTGGGTGCTACCTTCAGTTCTCGACCGCGGATCTCGCCCGTCGTGATGGTCCCCGTCTTGTCCAGACAAAGCACGTCAACGCGGGCCAGGATCTCAACTGCCGGAAGCTCTTGGACTAGAACATTTTTGCGCGCCAGGGTGGCGGCAGCGATACCGAAGTTCATGGAGGTGAGCAGGACTAATCCCTGCGGGATCATGCCAACAACTCCCGCGACCGTAAGGATAACTGCGGTTCGCCACTCGTCGCCGGCCCGCATCTGCGACCAGAACAGGATGATCACAATAACGGGGATAATCCACGTGATCCAGGTTAAAACCCGGTCAATTGAACCTTGTATCTCGGAGTGGACCTTAGAAAACTGTTTCGCTTCCTTCGTGATCTTCTGGGCCCACGAATCCTCGCCGATCACTTTGACAAGCATAGTTCCGCTGCCCCCGACTATTGAGGTGCCGGACAGGAGCTTGTCGCCTGGAGCCTTCCGCACGGGCTTGGACTCCCCGGTGAGCGCAGCCTCATCAACGGACATACCGTGGGAAGTAAGCACCAGCCCGTCTGCGGGAACCTGGTCCCCGAGCTTCAACGAAACGACGTCATCGATCACCAGGTCTTCGGTGGGGACTTCCTGTTCCTTCCCATCACGAATGACGGTGATTGTGGGGGCGGTTAGGACCGCCAGTTTGTCCAGGGCACGTTTGGAGCGCAGCTCAGAAAAAACCCCGATTATAAGGTTCAGGATCAGGACGAAGCCGAAGACTGCGTCGCGCCAGTCGCCAACCGCGAGCACCGCAATCATCGCCGTGATCAGGATGCCGTTGAAGACTGTTAGGAGGTTCGCGCGAAGGATAGTTTTCAGCGGCCGTGACGTGGCCGTGTCGACCTTGTTCGACTGTCCCTGCCGGTGTCGTTCCTCTACCTGCGAGGTGGTGAGCCCATTCGCGTTCGGTGTCTGAGTTGGCAAGGCACTACCCCTTCTTTATTGCTCACCTGGCTCCAAGCTAGGTTCTGTAGCGCCAGCTGTGAGTCTTTCGCGCCGCCGACTGCCCACAAAAGACGCCAGCACAGTAATAACTAGTGTCCCAGAAATCACCGCGAGTGACGGACCGATCCCTATTTCGGGAACGGCGAAGCCCTCTCCCCCGTTGATGAACGGAAGGTTGTTTTCGTGCAGGGCGTGAAGGACTAGCTTCACACCGATGAAAGCCAGGATCAGAGCTAGGCCGTAGTGCAGGTAGATAAGCCTGTCCAGGAGCCCGTCGATCAGGAAGTAGAGCTGACGGAGTCCCATCAGAGCGAAGGCGTTGGCTGCGAAGATCAGGTAGGGCTCGCTGGTCAGCCCGAAGATGGCTGGAACCGAATCTAGGGCAAACATGATGTCCGCAGAACCCAAAGCGAACACGCAGATCAGGAGTGGGGTGATGTAGGTTTTGCCGGCGTGGCGCCACAGGAACCGCTCCCCCTTGAAGCCGTCAGAAACGGGGAGGATCTTGCGGAGCCAACGGGTCAGCCGAGTCTCTTCATACTCCGCCTCAGCTTCGTCTTCAACGTCAGACTCGACGCCGGCCTTGGCCTGGGTGTAAGCGATCCAGAGCAACCAGACCCCGAAGATGTAGAAGATCCAAGAGAAACGGGCCACCAGCGCCGCGCCTGCCAGGATGAAAACCAGGCGCAAGACCAGGGCAATGATGATGCCGGAAAGCAGTGCTTTTTGTTGGCTCTCTCGGGGCACACGGAAGGCACCCATGATGATGACGAACACGAAGAGGTTGTCGATCGACAGAGCGATTTCGGTGGCGTAGCCCGCGAAGTATTGCCCGGCAAACAGGGAGCCGTGGACTACCCAGACAAAGGCGCCGAAGAGCATGGCGAGACTGACGTAGCCTGCCGTCCAGGTGGCGGCCTCTTTCATGGAGGGCGCGTGAGGGGTACGCACGTGGCCGACTATGTCGACAGTGATGATGGTGATAACGAGGGCCGTTAGGACTATCCAGGACAGGGGCCCAATTTCCAAGGTCTTCCTCCGTGCAGAACTGATGAGACATCGAGGTCTTATCCACCCGGCCAGTGCCAAAGTGTCAGCGCCGGGCGTGAGCCGTGGTGACGACGCTGAGCTGCAGGATTACTCCCCTCGCCCGCCAAGCCTATAACGCGGCCGCGTGGTGGCAATGGGAGGGGAGGCGTAAAGTCCACCACACCGCCGCCACAACCCGCAGCCAAAGCGAACTTGGTCCAGTTCGGCTGCGGGTTGTCCCCGAAAAACACCTCTTTCAGCCGGCTTCACGACCACAACCCGCAGCCAAAGCGAACTTGGTCCAGTCGGGCCGCGGGTTGTCCCGGCCCATTACTTGCGGGCCGACTGCATCCCGCGGAGCTCTCGCTTCAAGTCTTTGATTTCATCGCGGAGCCTGGCTGCAAGCTCGAAATGTAGCTCCTCGGCTGCAAACAGCATCTGCTCCGTGAGTTCCTGGATCAGAGCAATCAGATCGCTTTCAGCCTCCGGCAACGCACCGCGGTCCCGAACCGGAGGCAGCAGCGAGTCCTTCACGTTCTGCCTCGGCTTACCCTTCCGGTAGCCCCCTGCCAAAAGGTCCTCAGTGTCAATCACTTCGCGAGCCAGCATGTCAGTGACGTCCGCGATCTTCTTGCGAAGTGGTTGCGGATCGATACCGTGAGCCTTGTTGTATGCCTCCTGCTTCTCGCGCCGCCTGTTGGTCTCATCGAGAGCTGCCTTCATTGAGTCGGTGACGGTGTCGGCATACATGTGCACTTCGCCGGACACGTTACGGGCGGCACGACCGATCGTCTGAATCAGAGACCGGGTTGAACGCAAGAACCCCTCTTTGTCAGCGTCGAGGATGGAAACAAGCGACACCTCCGGCAAGTCCAGACCCTCACGCAACAGGTTGATGCCAACAAGGACGTCGAACTTTCCCTGCCTCAGCTCGCGTAGCAGCTCAACGCGTCGTAGCGTGTCAACATCCGAGTGCAGGTATTCGACCCTAACGCCACGCTCCGCAAGATAGACCGTAAGGTCTTCCGCCATCTTCTTCGTCAGGGTCGTAACCAGGACGCGTTCATCGCGTTCCACGCGCTGGCGGATCTGCTCAAGCAGGTCATCGATCTGGCCCTCGACCGGTTTCACAACGACTTTCGGGTCAACCAGCCCCGTGGGGCGGATAATCTGCTCAACCGGATCCGGATCGCGTTCCATTTCGTAGGGGCCGGGCGTGGCTGAGAGGTACACGGTCTGACCGATGCGCTGAAGGAACTCCTCCCACTTGAGTGGGCGGTTGTCCATAGCGGAGGGAAGCCGGAAGCCATGCTCAACAAGGGTGCGTTTTCGGGACATGTCCCCCTCGTACATCGCCCCAATCTGCGGGACTGTCACGTGGGACTCGTCAATGATCAGAACGAAATCATCGGGGAAGAAGTCAAGGAGCGTGTGGGGAGGACTACCCTCTTCACGGCCATCAATGTGGCGGGAATAGTTCTCGATGCCCGCACAGCTGCCGATTTCACGCATCATTTCTAGGTCGTAGGTCGTCCGCATCCGCAGTCTCTGTGCTTCGAGCAGCTTGCCACGTTTTTCAAACCACGCGACACGCTCTTCCAGCTCTTGTTCGATGCCTTCTATGGCTTTCGCCATGCGGACCTCGCCCGCAACATAGTGCGTCGCTGGGAAGATGTGGATGGCGTCGACCTCTTCGATGACGTCGCCGGTCATTGGGTGAAGCAGTGCGAGTGAGTCAACCTCGTCGCCGAACATCTCGATGCGGATCGCCAGCTCCTCGTAGACGGGGATGATCTCAATGGTGTCTCCCCGGACGCGGAACGTGCCGCGTGTGAAAGCGATGTCGTTGCGGACATACTGCATGTCAACGAACGCACGGAGTAGGTCATCTCGACTGACTTCCTGGCCGACCTCGAGAGACATCATGCGGGCAACGTACTCTTCGGGAGTGCCAAGGCCGTAGATGCAAGACACGGAGGCGACAACCACAGTGTCAGCCCGTGTCAGCAGGGAGTTGGTGGCGGAGTGGCGGAGTCGTTCAACCTCATCGTTTATGGATGAGTCTTTCTCGATGAAAGTGTCGGTTTGGGGGACGTATGCTTCCGGCTGGTAGTAGTCGTAGTAAGACACAAAGTACTCGACCGCGTTGTCTGGGAGCAGGGAGCGGAACTCAGAAGCTAGCTGAGCTGCCAGGGTTTTGTTGGGTGCCATAACCAGTGCTGGCCGTTGGATCTGCTCTATCAGCCAGGCCGTCGTCGCGGACTTTCCGGTCCCGGTGGCGCCCAGCAAGACGATGTCTTGCTCTCCCGCGTTTATTCGCCGCACCATCTCAGCGATTGCTTCAGGCTGATCGCCTGAAGGGTTGAACTCTGAGACGACCTTGAAGTCTTTTTCAAGGAGCGGTGCAGCCTTCACGACCTCAAGTGCATCGCTCGGCGTGCTCTCGCCTTCCAAGGCCTTCCGTCTCAGTGCCAAGGCTCCTCATTTCCTGGTTCAGTCTGTCGTTGCCTGGTTCGGTCTTCTGTCTCGGGTCAAAAGCGTTCGTCCTCACGCCAGGTTTTCCGGGTCAAACCCCAACCGCCCGGCCCGACCCAAAACCCAGACTGCTGTCACAAAAACCTAGACCGCTATCTCAAAGTCTTTTGCCATGCTAACGCCGGGCCATTCGCAGGCCCATTTATTCAGCACATAGGGAACGCGGCAGTAGCGGAGGGGCCTCACAGAAACTCTTGGGTACCTTTGG
>CAYFRQ010000022.1:0-17935 GCA_964345615.1 uncultured Actinomyces sp.
CACGGGCACACGGACCTGAACCGTGCGCGTCTGCCTATTCCGCCACTCGCGCTCTGTAGATGGTGGGCTAGCACCATCGACGTGCCAACACTATACCGAGCGGGCGGTGAGTGGAGGAAATTCCGGTAGATACTGACGAAGATCACGCCGTGAGCGCCCCGAACCGATTCTTGCGCTCAGGTCCGCGGTAGTATTTGGTGGAGTCTTGCCCTAGCACGTATGTTGCGTTAGTTGGCTTCTCTAGCCAAGGCGGTGGGAGACTGGTCGGCAACCTGACTTCTTACGGTCGGGTCTGCTACAGATAAGTGGAAGGTCAGGGAGATGAAGTTTTTTGACCGTTTCGAGGACGCTGTCGAAAAGGGCGTCAACTCTGTCTTCTCCAAAGTGTTTCGTTCTTCCCTGAAAGTCGTTGACATCTCCTCAGCCATTCACCGCGCGATGGATGATGCGGCTGAAGTCAGTGCTGGCCCCGACGAAGCCTCTGTAGCACCTAACGCGTTTAAGATTTTGGTCTCACCTTCCGACTACAAGGAACTTGAAAATCAGGGTGTGGATCAGGTCGTGAAAGAGCTAGAAGCCGAGGCGACAGAGCACGCTGAGGCGCAAGATTACCTGTTGCTCGGCCCAGTTACAGTCCGCTTTTCCGAAGACCCGAAGGAGACTTCGGGGATGCTGTCAGTTGTTGCGACCCGGAAGAAGGGCAAGGCTGCCCCGGCTCTGTCAGCCGCGGCTTCGGCATCCCACCCGATCATTGATGTCGGTGGAGAAAAGTGGCTCCTCACGGAAGACGTTACGGTCCTGGGGAGATCTTCGAAAGCAGACATAACTGTTGACGATCCAGGCGTTTCCAGAAGGCACGTTGAGCTACGGATAACGCCCGACGGTGTCATCTTGACTGACCTTGGCTCCACGAACGGCACGTTTGTTGAGGGCCACAAAGTCGACGCCGCTACCCTTCTGGACGGCAACCAGATTACGATTGGCCGAACGCGAATCCTTTTTTGGACGCATCCGGGAGACTAGCCGTTCATGACTTCTGATCTTGCCTTTACAGTATTCCGCATCGGGTTCCTAGTCCTGCTGTGGTTGATGGTTTTTGGTGTCGTGAGCACTCTGAGAAGAGACATCTTTGGGACAGTCATCACTCCGCGTGGTGCGGGCCGACCCAAAAGGAAGAAGACGCGGAGAGGTGACTCCGTGCAATCGTCGAGCGCGAGTCCCACAAAGCTCCTTATAACGGGAGGGCCGTTGCAGGGCACCTTGATCCCGCTTGGGAATCAGCCTGTGACTATAGGGAGGGCGCCCTCTTCCACGCTTGTGCTCGAAGACCCCTACACGTCCGGCAAACATGCGGAACTACGCAATATTTCAGGGCAGTGGGCCATTGTGGACCTGGGTTCCACGAATGGAACCTACGTGGATGAAGAACGGGTGGGTGACGCGCGTCCCCTGCCCGCAGGAACCTCTGCCAGGATTGGGCAAACAACCTTTGAACTGGTGAACTGAGTGGCGGTCGAATTCCATTTCGCGGTCCGCTCAGACGTGGGCCTAATCCGAAAAAACAATCAGGATTCGGGTTACGCGGGTTCGCGCTTGTTGGTGCTGGCCGACGGCATGGGTGGGCCGGCAGGAGGTGACATCGCCTCGTCGATAGTCGTCGGGAAACTGGCGCCTCTAGACGACGCGCCGGGTCCGTCAGACCAGCTGCTCACGCACCTCATGGATGCGCTTCAAAGCGCACACGACGAGCTGGTGGAGCGTAGCGAGCGAGACAAGAAACTGCGAGGACTCGGGACAACTTGCACTGCAATACTGAGGTCCGAACACAAACTTGCGATGGTGCACATCGGTGATTCGCGGGCGTATCTGCTCCGCGATGGTTCCCTGAATCAAGTGACCGCTGATCACTCACTGGTGCAATACCTTGTCGACACCGGGCAGATCACACCGGAAGAGGCCGAGACCCACCCGAAACGCAACGTGGTCGTTAAAGTGCTTGGAGATACACCGGGCCCGGTACTGGCGGACGCCACTGTGCGTGAGGCAGTGCTCAATGATAGGTGGTTGCTCTGTTCAGACGGGCTCTCCGGCGTAGTGTCGGACCAGACTATTGCGGAGACTCTCCTTGAGATCCAGGATGTGGACGATTGCGCTGATGAGCTAGTTTCGCTTGCCCTGCGCGGCGGTGGGCCCGACAACGTGACAGTCGTGCTCGCAGACGTTGTCAAAGTCGGAAGTTTTAAACCGCAGGTCCCAGAGGTAGTTGGCGCAGCTGCTGTAGACCGCGATGCACCCACAAAAGGGACGGACACACCGGCCGGTCGAGCCGCTGCTTTGGTTCCCCAGGGGCTTGAGCGGCCCGTGGATGACGACGACACCGAGGGGACACCTTCGCGTTGGAAGCGGTTTTGGGTCTGGACCACCTCACTGTTGCTGCTGCTGGGATTAGCTTGCGGCGGAATCGCCTACGGTTGGCACTGGTCCCAGAAGCAGTTCTACGTGCAGAGCAACGGGACGGACATCGTGATCTACCAGGGGATCCCACAGACCTTTGGTCCCTGGGAATTATCGGAACCTGTGGAGGTCTCCAACCTCGAGCTCCGTGAGCTACCGCGAGTGGACCAGGAACGGCTACAGGAACCCGTCGTGCGCTCATCGAGGCAGGAAATTGACGATTACCTCGAGGAACTGGGGGGGCGCGTGATGCAATGGCAGTTGTATTTGCAGAAGCCCGCTGAAAAGTCTCAGTCGGGGGAGGAATAGTGGCTACCGTACAGGTTTCTGGGGCGCGTCCAAGACGCCTGCTTGAGATGGCACTGATGCTACTAGCGACACTTCTTGGAATCCTGGGGTATGTTCTCACCACTTTGAACCGCACCGGAACCCTGCCCGAAAACCTGTGGTTGTACGTGGGGTTGTTCGTAGCTCTTGCGGTTGCTGCCGAAGTGCTGGTCCACCTCACCGCGCCGTACGCAGACCCTGTGATCCTGCCGATTGCAGTGGCTCTGACGGGGCTGGGACTCGCGATGATCCACAGGCTGGACCTGTCATATCAAGTGCTTGGAAGGTACACGACAGGAAATCGTCAGCTGGTGTTCGCGCTGGCTGGCCTCGGGACGGCAGCGGTCATTCTGTTCGTACTCCGCGACCACAGGACGTTGCGCCGATTCACATACACGTCGATGGTGCTCTCGCTGGTGCTGTTGCTGCTACCGATGTTGCCTGGAGTAGGAGTCGAGATCTATGGTGCGCGCGTCTGGGCAAGGATCGGAGCGTTCCAGTTTCAGCCGGCCGAGTTTGCAAAGGTCACGCTCGCGGTGTTCTTTGCCGGGTACCTGGTGAGCAATCGCGACAAGCTATCGATCGGAGGCCCGAAGTTCCTGGGGATGCGTCTGCCCCGTTTGCGCGATCTTGGCCCGATTCTGGTCGTGTGGTTGGTGGGCATTGCGATCCTTGTTCTCCAGAGAGACCTGGGCACTTCACTGCTGTTTTTTGGAATGTTCGTGGCGATGCTTTATGTGGCAACGAATCGAGTCTCATGGATGGCGATCGGTGCGCTCCTCTTTGTGCCGGCAGTGTTTTTGGCGATCAAGCTTTTCCCCCATGTCCAACGCCGGTTCGTGATTTGGCTCAACGCGATGGAGCCCGACGTTTACGGGGCAGACGGCGGGTCGTATCAGGTTGTCCAAGGCCTGTTTGGGATGGCCAACGGGGGCCTACTGGGAACAGGGTGGGGCAGGGGTTACCCCCAGCTGGTTCCTCTGGCTGACTCGGATTTCATTTTGGCTTCCTTGGGAGAGGAGCTGGGATTGGTCGGGATGGCAGCGATCTTGCTGCTCTACCTGATCTTGATTGAGCGTGGTTTCCGAGCAGCACTCGGTACTCGCGACGGGTTTGGGAAGCTGCTTGCGACCGGCCTCGCCTTCTCCATCGGCCTGCAGGTCTTTGTTGTCCTGGGTGGGATCACGCGTGTTATCCCGTTGACGGGCCTAACCGCCCCCTTCCTAGCTGCGGGGGGATCATCGATGATCGCCTCGTGGATAATCGTGGCGTTACTATTGCGAATCTCGGACGCGGCAAGGCGACCTGCTCCCAAAGCAAAGACGTGGACAGACATAGCGGCGGCTCAGGAAGACGCGCCCGTGACGGGGGCGCTTCCGGTAGGAACACCGGTTGACGCAGGCGCGGGGAGGCTTACTTGAACCCGCAGATCCGGAAGCTATTCGTTGTCACAGTTGCGCTCTTCGCGGTCTTGGGCGTTGCCGTCACCATGGTGCAGTTCGTTCTGGCTCCGAGCCTGGTCACGGACGGAAGGAACTCACGGCGCTACTTGCAGGCGGCTGAGCGTGATCGTGGGCCGATTATTGTTTCGGACTTCGCGGTGGCAGTTTCGAAGAAAGTCGAGGGCTCCACGAACTATGAGAGGGCGTACCCGGAGGGCCCCCTGTACGCAGCCGTCACCGGGTACTTTTCTGCGGTAAACATGTCGGCAACTGGCATTGAGTCCGCAGAGAACTCGGTCTTAGAAGGCTCGACCAGTCAGCTGCTTTGGCAACGCCTTCGTGACTTGGTGGCGGGGAGTCCCCGCCAGGGTGGGGGAGTACGACTCTCGCTTGACCCCTCCATGCAGGAGAAAGCAGCTGAGCTTATCGGGAACCGAGCTGGTGCTGTAGTGGCTCTTGACGCCCAAACGGGGGCTGTCCTAACTCTTTACTCATCCCCGTCCTTCGACCCACAACCACTCGCGTCGCTTGATTCTGAGGTGGCCGCGGCCGCAGCCGAAAGCTTGGAGCAAGATCCTGCACGCCCGCTCGACAACAGGGCGATCGCTGGGAACCGGTACGCCCCGGGTTCAACATTTAAGATTCTTACGGCGATAGCGCTCTTGGAGAACGGGACTTCTCCCGGGACGCTGATGGAGTCCCCGACATCAACACTGCTACCGGGAACGACAACGGCGGTAGAAAACGTGAATGGCTCCGCTTGTGGGGACGGGAACCCAACGCTTTCAGAAGCGTTCGCTCGTTCGTGCAACACGACGTTTGTCATTGCGTCCCAAGGGTTGCCGGTGGGTGCTTTACAGGATGTCACGTCTCGCTTCGGTTTCGGTGAGACACTGAAGATTCCGCTGACGGTCACGCCTTCCGTGTTCCCCGAGAACCCGGACCCGGCCCAGTTGGCTCTGAGTGCCCTGGGGCAATCGGACGTGCAGGTCACCCCTCTACAGATGGCAATGATTGCGCAAACTGTTGCGAAAGGGGGCGTGATGATGCAGCCCTACCTGGTTGCCTCAGTGGTTGATGCCGACAACAAAGAGCTGACCGCAACAGTCCCGAGGGAACTCGCAAATCCTGTGCGGGCGGAGATCGCGGCAGAGGTCGCGGGGATGATGGTGGACGCGGTTGAGCAGCCTTACGGTTCGGCGAGCGCGGCAGGGCTGAGCGGAACAAGCGTTGCAGCCAAGACGGGGACCGCTGAAGTAGGAAACGGTCGGACGAACGCTTGGACGGTTGGCTTTGCGCCGGCAGGCAATCCCCGGATTGCGATTGCGGTCATCGTAGAAGGTTCGGAGAGCGACCCCACACCAGCCGGGGGGACGGTCGCAGCTCCCATAGTCAGACAACTCTTGGAGGTGGGGCTTCGATGAACGAGAACACTGGGACACAGCCCGCGGTGCGTGCTGGGAGAGTTTTAGGGGCCCGCTACACCCTGCTAAGCCGTATCGCAACTGGCGGAATGGGAGAGGTTTGGCGCGTCCGGGACCAACGCACGGGCGCTGTTCTCGCTGCGAAGGTGTTACGTCCAGAGCTCACAGGAGAAGAGATATCTCTTTCCAGGTTGCGGCTGGAGGCAAAAAACACGGTACGGGCTCGCCACCCGAACATCGCTACCGTTATGGACTCTGGTGAGGACGACGGCCAAGGTTGGATCGTGATGGAGCTGATCGAGGGCCGACCCCTGACCGATTACGTGGGGGACGGGAGGCGACTCTCAACCGCGCAGTTAGTGCCCATCCTGACGCAGGTCGCGTATGCGTTAGATGCGTCCAACCAGGCCGGGGTAGTTCATAGGGACATCAAACCTGCCAACGTAATGATCCGTCCTGACGGGATCGTGAAGCTAACGGACTTCGGAATTTCGTTCGCGCAGGGGCAAGCGAATCTCACTGCGGCCGGCATGGTAATGGGGACAGCGCAATACCTTGCCCCTGAGCAAGCTATGGGAGGTGAGGCCAGCACGGCCGGAGACTTCTACTCCCTTGGAGTGATCGCCTACGAAGCCTTGGCCGGGTCCCGGCCTTTCACCGGTAAGTCCCCCGTCGAGATAGCTATGGCGCACGTCAGGGACGAAATCCCGCCTCTTCCGGCCGATGTCCCGGAGTCCATGAAACGTGTCGTTTTCTCCCTCTTGGCGAAGGACCCGATGGAGCGTCCCGCTACGGGAGCCGCGCTCACTCGTTCTTTGGGAAGCGTCGCTAAAGAGATAGGCAGCCAAGTGGGACCGACACCCCTGGAGGCTCCTGAACCAGACCAGGAACAGGCCCGCAGTGGCACTCAGACTAAGGAACAGAAAAAGGCTCCGCCGCGTCCGATGTCGGCGCCGCGCCCGGGGCCGGCTTCAAAACCTGAGCCGGCCTCGAAGCCCAAACCGGCGCCCCGGGTAGCGTCGCCCGAGAGGCTGCCGTCCCGATTGGAGGACACAGGGCCCACTGCTTTTGTTCGGGAGTACCCCCTGCAAACACGGGATGGTGAAGCCGATCCTGGGCCCAAGTGGCGACCGGTTCGTGACGCCGCTTCCTTGAACGCAGCTCCGCCGCGGCCTACAAGACCAGTTGGCAAGGCACTCCCTCAGCGATCAAGGCATCAAGAGACGGGTGCTGGGCGACTTGATTCGTCTCTAGGAATGTGGATTATCGTCGCCCTGACGGTTCTAACCGTCATACTTATCGTTATTGCAATGGTTAGGGATCACTCAGGAGCTGATGCTCCGGAAGCGCTGGGAGTCCCAGCGGCTGTCCATACAACGGAGGGACCGGCATGTCTTCGCCCAATACTCGCCTGCTAGGCGGCAGATACGAACTCCGTTCGCTGATAGGGCGCGGCGGCATGGCAACCGTCCACCTTGGCAGGGACACTCGACTATCGCGTTTAGTGGCAATCAAGATGCTCCGTCTTGACTTAGCCAGGGACGCGGTTTTCCAAACGAGATTCAGAAGGGAGGCGCAAGCCGCGGCTTCACTCAATCAGCCCAACATTGTTGCGGTTTACGACACCGGAGAAGAAGCCACAAAGGGAAGCGACGGCAAGACCGTCATGGTGCCTTACATCGTGATGGAGTACGTGGAAGGCCACACCGTCAAGGAGCTACTGTCGGACGGCACGCCTGTGCCCATTGCGGAGGCCGTTGAAATCACAGAGGGCGTCCTGTCAGCCCTGACCTATTCGCATGCTGCGGGCCTGGTCCACCGTGACATCAAACCTGGGAACATCATGCTCACGAACAGTGGGAAGGTGAAGGTCATGGACTTCGGGATTGCCCGAGCCATGACGGATTCCCAAGCCACCATGACCTCCGCCAATGCGGTTGTGGGGACTGCCCTCTATCTATCCCCGGAACAAGCTAGGGGTGAGCGCATCGATGAACGATCAGACGTTTACTCAGCGGGCTGTGTCCTGTTCGAGCTACTGACCGGGAGGGCGCCGTTCTCCGGGGACAGTGCCGTTTCCCTGGCGTATCAGCATGTGTCTGAGCCTCCGCCAGTTCCGTCGTCCATAGCCAGCGATGTGCCAGAGGCCCTGGACCGCGTGGTTTTGAAGGCACTCGCGAAAGACCCGTCAGAGCGTTATGCGTCTGCTTCCGACATGGCAGTCGACCTATCGCGAGCAGCCGAGGGCCTACCCATTCAGGCTCCTCCCCTCGGGGCTTGGGAAACACTGGATGGCACCGCTGCGACGCAGCTTGTTCAGAGCGTGGATCCGATGACGGAGACCGTTGCATATAACGGTCCCACTCGTTCTGCTTTGATGGCCGCGCCGCAGACTGAGACGGGCACCATCCCCGTTCAAGAGACCCCGAAGAAGTCGAAGGCATCGATCATCTGGCTCTGGATTCTGATCCTGGTTGCCGTCGCCATGGTTGCCGCGGTCATCTGGGTTTTTCTTTCCTCCGGTGGGAAAGAGGACGAGGCAGAACTGACTTCCGTTCCCAAGGGGCTTATCGGACTCTCGCAAACGGAAGCTAAGAACCTTATCGAAGAAGAGGGACTGGTCTTCGTCCTTGGGGACCCGGTCGCCTCTGACACTGTCGAGGAGGGACTTGTTGCTGAGGTCGACCCGAATGAAGGTAGCCAGGTTGAGGTCGGAAGCGAAGTGGTGATACAACTGTCGGCCGGGCCTTCTAGCACTGAGGTTCCGAAGTTAGACGGGTACTCACTGACCGACGCTGAAGAAGCCCTAACTGCAGCCGGCTTCGTCCTGGGTGACGTTAGAACTGAGGATGATCCAGCGTTTGCTGAGGGGGAGGTTATTCGTTCTGTCCCGCAGGCTGGTTCAATCCAGCCCAAGGGGACCAAAATCGAGCTTGTTGTGTCGAGCGGGATGGTTGAAGTTCCTGTAGTCACGGGGATGACAGAGAGCGACGCTGTTAGCAGGCTCAGTGCTTTGACGCTGCGGACGACAGTGACCCAGCAGTACAGCAGTTCGGTTCCTGCCGGGGCAGTCATTTCTCAGAGCCTGCAGGGCAAACAGCCTCAGGGGACGACTGTTTCGCTGGTGATTTCAAAGGGACCTGAACCGGCCCCAGAACCTGAACCAACACCCGAGCCGGAGCCGACACCCGAACCGACGCCTGAACCTGAGGGCTAGGCGTCAACTAGCCGACGGTTGAGTCAAAGAACTCGTTATTGACCCAGGGGAACACCCATTCGAAGAGGACAAAGACGATGGCGGCGATCAGGATCGCTGCCCAGATGACCTTCAGCCACGTTGGGCCCGGTAGCAGGCGGAAAATCGAGCCGTACACTGTTCTTTCCTTTCGGTTTGGATGCTTGGGGAACCGCTATTGCAGGACAAGTGGCTTACCGTCTTCCTTAGAGACCCAGTACTCCATCTTTGACCACAAAATGTAGCGGTGGGAGTTCCCAAACTCGGGGTCACAGGTGGTCATCGTCATGATCCGCTCTGTGGGAACTGCCCCCGGCTCGTCGGGCACTGGCAGAATCACGTCTGTTTCTGACGGCAATACGATTCTGTGGCCGGTGACCGTGTAGACGATGTAGGCCTGAGCTGTCTCGACAACAATGGGGTCGCCTGGCTCCATGATGTCGACGCGCCGGAAGTTGTTTCCGTATGTGCGCCTGTGCCCGGCGATTGCGAAGTTTCCGATTTCTCCGGGCATCTGTGTCTCCGGGTAGTGTCCCGCGTCGCCGTTACTCAAGACTTCCGGTGTGGTCCCCTGAGCGATAGGGATCTCCATGTCCCATTTCTTGACATGCAGGACCCCGAAGACTTCTCCGTACGCGACGGGTCCGACTTCCGGCGGGTCGTCCGTTCTGCGAACCTCTGTGTATTCTTGCTTCCCTTTGTTTTGGGACTGGAATTGCTCGATTCTTTCTGCCATGCCCCCTTGGACCTCGAAAGTGGTCCAGTACAGTTGCCAGAACACGTAGAGGAGCAGCACGACGCCGATAGTGATTAGCAGTTCCCCAATGATCTGCACGGTAAGGCGGAGAGCTCCACGACCGCCGGAGGGCTTCTTAGGGGGCGGCGCTTGGCGCAGCTGTCTACGGGTCGGGTACGGCAAAGACATAAGGCAATCCTAGATGGTAACTACAGGCGCGCGGACTGCAGCTGCTGGCTTAGGCGCCTGAAAGGGGCACCGCAAGCTTTGGCACGTTCACCTCTGTGGCGGCGGGGAGGGTCAGATTAGAGTCTCGACCTAGCTCCCAACCCATCTGGTAGCGTCGTGCATCGCGTCGGAACGCTTGGATGCGTTCGTCTTCTTCGACGGACGCAACCATGGAGTCCTGCGGTCCGATGGCCTCAATGATGTAAGGAGGAGCGTAGGCGCGGGTGCCAACCAAGATTACGTTCCCGACACAACGCAGGGGAGTGTCCGAAGCGAGACGCTCTCCCTGAACCGCAATGGCCTCAGCGCCGCCGCGCCAAAGCGCGTTGACTACAGCGTCGACGTCCTGCTGGTGAACAACCATGTCGTTTACGTCCGTGCCCTGGTCCCCTACGAAGTCGTCCGAGGAATCAGAAAGGCTCACAACGACACCCGGGCCTGTGACGCTAACCCGGCTGAGTGGTCGTTTTTCTCCGGGACGGGCATTAGGGAGCGCCTGGTCGAGGAGGTTCTCCACATCACTACGGAGCTCACTGACCTGGATCGCCAGTTCGTCCAGAGCGATCTCCCGTTTTCCAACCAGATCCGTGAGTGTCTCACTTCCCTCGGAGAACAGATGACGGTTCGTTGTGATTGATGCGCCGAGTAGCAACCCGGCTACTAGCGCTACGACTGCCACCAGAATGCTGGAACGCGGTGAGCGATGCACTCTGCGAAGACTCTTGCCCTCCATAACGGCCACCTGTCCGCGCTAACTTTGGTTGAACGATTTGTCGCCGTTAGTCTATGGGGTGGGGGCTTACTCAGCCCGATTAGAGCCCGTACTGCAGGAGGACAGAATGGCGAAGCAGCAAGAGAGTAACAGGCGTGCCAAAACCAAGAAGGGTGATGACGAGCCCTTGCAGGACAACTGGGCTAAGGGCATCCCGCTTAGTCCGTCCTGGTGGGCACCGACTTTCATCACCCTGCTGATTCTCGGTCTGGTGTGGCTCGTGATCTACTACTTCGCAGGGTGGAACTACCCCATTCCAGGCATCGGGTACGGGAACCTGGTGATTGGCCTAGGACTGATGATGGCGGGGTTCTTGATGACCTTGAGGTGGAGGTAGCTAAAGTAATAGGGCGTACATGCCCCACGTTCCACCGACCATTGCCGCAGTGAGGACGGCCAGGCCGACTAGCGACCAGATCGTGGTCTGGGTTCGCCCCTTGCGGCGAACTTTGTCGGCGATGGCAACCAGTAGCAATGCGGTGAGTAGCCCCCCGATGAAACCACCGATGTGGCCCTGCCAGGAGATGTTTGGCATCAGGAAGCCGTACACCAGGTTGATGCCCAGAAGCGTCAGAATCGACGTTGTGGACATCCCCGCACGCTTTTGCAGGACTAGGATCGCACCGAACATGCCGTAGATGGCTCCCGACGCCCCAACAGTCCACCCTGACAGGCTTTCCGGGGAGACGAAAGCCCATCCCACGATCAGCATTGAACCCGCGAAGGCACTCAGCAGGTAGAGCGCAAGGTATCGCCACCAGTGAAGGGCACGTTCCACTGCTGATCCCAGCAAGTACAACATGAGCATGTTGAACAGCAGGTGCCAGAAGCCTGCGTGAACGAAGGCGGAGCTGACGAAACGCCAGGGCTGAAGAAAAGCCCATATCGGGTTGAATGCGAGGGTGTTCAAAACCGCGGAACTAAAGAGCTGCGCCACGAAAACGGCGACGTTTAGCGCAATGAGCGTCGCCGTCACCGGACTGGACTTTAGGACTTGGAGTCCGCCGCTGGACCCGGGCTGTCGGGTCTTGCCACTCCAGGGTGATTTCCCGTACTTCCGAGCCCCAGCGGGGGCACAGTCGACACAGATTGACCCGACTTCGGTTCGAATTGAACAGTCTGCGCAGGCAGGACGGTTGCAACGTTTGCAGTAGGACGTCGCAGGGACTCCCGGGTGCTTGCTACAACTTTCCCTACGTTCCTGCGGGGCCCGCTGTCCGAAGCGCGGCGCTTCTGCCACTCGGTTTAGTCCTCGATGTCAATGTGCTCGATCACGACGGGGGTCACGGGAACATCGCCCGGGCCCGTCGGGACGACAGAGATAGCGTCAACCACTTTTTGAGACTCTTTGTCTGTCACTTGCCCGAAGATCGTGTGCTTGCCGTTGAGCCAGGGTGTGGGCTCAACAGTGATGAAGAACTGGGAGCCATTCGTGCCCCTTCCCATGCGCTTCCCTGCGTTGGCCATGGCGAGCAGGTAGGGCTTGGAGAACGTGAGTTCCGGCGAGATTTCGTCATCGAACTGGTAGCCGGGACCACCTGTTCCATTCCCATCGGGGTCGCCGCCCTGGATCATGAAGCCAGGGATAACCCGGTGGAAAATCGTCCCGTCGTAAAGCGGACGTGTTGTCTTCTTACCCTTGTCTGTCCACTCGCGCTCGCCCTTGGAGAGCTCTGCAAAGTTCCTGACGGTGAAAGGGGCCTGGAATGGGAACAGTTCGACTCGGATCTTGCCCATGCTGGTGTGTATGACTGCGTTCATGCCTTTATCCTTACATTTTGTTGCCGACTTTGGGAGTCCAGAGGTTGAGCGCTAGCGGAAGGGCGCCTAAGCGAATACATTAGGGATAAGCAGGTGAAGACCCAATCGAGCACTCAGGGCGGAGTTACCAATGGATCAGGAAAACTTGAAACACCTCGCGGCCGAAGTCGCGCATGCTGTAGCGGACAAGGTTGTTAAGGCCACGGAAGCTGCAGAGAAGGCAGCCGAGTCTGCGGGCGAAAGGGCCGAGGAGTTGGGGGAGAAAGCAGCTCATCTTGGCGAAGACTTGGGCGACAAAGCAGCCCACCTTGGAAAGGTGGGGCTGGAGGCGGCCGTGCCGATTGTGATCAAGATGGCCGAAGCAACCGAAGACGAAGCGAAGAAGCTGCTCGACAAAGCTAAGGATGTTGAGAAGGACGGAGCAAAGGTCATCGCAGACGTTGAGAAGCACGCGAAGAAGCCGCACCGCCGTGGGAAGATCTTCGGTTGCACGCTAGCTGCGCTGGGCGCCGCCTCGGTGGGCTACCTGTTGTGGCGCAGGTCCCGTCCGGTAGAGGACCCGTGGGCGGAAGAATACTGGGTCGACCTTCAGAGCGACTTGGACGCGGATGCCGCTCTCAGCGAAGTCGAAGAAACCGTGGATGACGTGAAGGACAAGGCTGAAGACGTCGCGGATGACGTGAAGGATAAGGCCGAAGACGTTGTAGATGACGTGAAGGATAAGGTCGAAGACGCGAAGGACGACGTTGAAGCTGGCGCCGAAGAAGCTCTGGCGGCAGCAGAAGAAATCGTCGAGGACAACGACAACTAGTCCCCGTTAGACAGCTAGTCCCCGTTTGTTGCGGCGAACCGCTCCCGTCGGTGCGGGGCGAACCGCTCCCTTTAGTTCGGCTGCGGGTTGTAGCCCAGAAACGGCCTTTGAGGCCGGTTTCCTGGCTACAACCCGCAGCCGAAGCGGTTTTGGGGCGAGCGAAGTGGTCGGGGTCAGTCGGTGGGGTCCTCGATCTCTTCCAATTGGGAAAGCACCGTCTCGATCTCAGCGACCAACGCGTTTGCGGCTGAGTTGTACTTGCGAGTCTCCTTTTGGACCCGCACTAAACCAGCAGGTGAGTCCGCACCGAGCTGCTCCGCTTCCACAACTGAGTCCCGCACGTCATCCAGGGCTTCGCTGACGAAAGCGACGTGAAGCATCAGCTGTTGTACGTCTGCGCTCGCTACCAGGAACGATGCCCATCGGGCCAGGGCGTCGGTCAAGGAGTTGCGTTCCTCAACAACCTGGTGGAGCAACGAGTCGTAATCCTCTAGGGTGTGCTCCAGCGGAACGCTTAGTGTGCGCACGGTTACGTCACCCCGACGCACCATGGAGCGGTCTTCATCCGCTAGCGAATGCAGCATGTCTGAGAGCGCTAGCCGCGTCACAGGAATCCACTTGATGTGTTCCCGCTGGGCCATCCACCGCTCCACGAAAGTGGCCGTCAGGACAAAGGTCAAAAGGCCTGCTGCGATACCTGAGAGGATGACAGTTTCCTGCCAGAAGCTGCCGACAATGTCGAGCCAAATCACCACGACCATAAGCACTAGCGACACGCCGGCAAGAACACCTTGCCAGACCCTTGCTTGCTTCGCCCTCGTCCAGGTTCCCTTGCTCACGATCTCCCCTTACCGCACCTGCCGATTCCCCTACCATAGCTAGCTTCGCCAAAAGCGACGCGGCCTGGTGCTTGGGGCTCGGCGATGACCTACGATTAAGGCCATGACCCGTGACGCCACGCGGACGTGGCTGAAACGAAACAAAAAGGGGCAATGCAATGGACCGCAAATTCCGTAGACCCGCGATGCTCGACCCTGAGCAGGCTGAAGAGATCATTGGGGATGAAGACCCGTCAGTCGAGTCCGACATGGCGCACGCTACGGCCTGGGCCCTAATGGGGGTTCCGGCGGGAGGTTTCACTGAGGAAGACGTCGACAAAGCTGTCGATGCCGTCCGTGAGCAGGGAGCGGACATTGTTGCAGCATTCTGGACGCGTTCCCCAGAGTTCACTCTGCCTGGAGCCTTCTGGCGTATCTACCTACTTTGGCAGTGGCACGAACTTAACCCGGACGTCGTGGAAGAAAGATATGGCGAAGGTGTTCGTGCGATGGAAGCACGCGGGGTGGGGGGCCCAGAGTCGGTGCCGAACCTTGAGGAGACTCTCAAGGGCGTCCAGGGAGTCCTGTTCGGGTACGCCACGGAAGAAGACTTAGCGCCCGTCTTTGAATCCGCCGCGCAGGTCATGCGGGTGATGGCTGCAGGCGTCAGATTTGGGCCGGAGTGGGTCACGCAGGATGACCACCAGTTGGCGCACCCCGTGACCCGACGTCCGCAGGCCCTGCTGGAAACGGCAAACGAACTGGACCAGAGTGCGCTCGACGCGCGCGCCGGCACGCTGGAGTGATGACCGAATTGAGCAAAGAGAACACTGACCAGAGCAGCCCGCAACCTCTAGAGACCGCTCTGCCTGACGAGCTTCTTGTCCCCGCTGACACGGATGAGCTAATCGGTGAAGAGCACACCGACGCAGAGTTCGGTTTAGAGGAAGATGGGAGCTCCCCCGAGTTAGACGACGTCGCGCCGCACGCGGTCACGAGTCTTCCAATAGATACCAGCCGGGACATGGGGCTTGAACACCCGCTTCCCGAGGGACGTTTCGCGGACCGCGAGCTTTCCTGGATCGCGTTCAATGAACGCGTCTTGGAGCAGTCAGAAGATGAGACGGTGCCACTGCTGGAACGCCTCTGGTTCTCAGCGATTTTCAGCTCTAACTTGGATGAGTTCTACATGGTCCGCGTTGCCGGACTAAAGCGCCGCATCGCAGCTGGGATAGCGAAGCCCGGGGCCTCGGGCCTTGCCCCCAGAGAGGTCTTAGACCTCATCACGCATAGGACTCGCGAGCTGGTTTCAAGGCAAGCTTCGAACTTTCTGGATGACCTAAACCCTGCCCTGGAAGAATCAGGCATTCACTTCAGACAGTGGAGCGACCTGGACCAGTCGGAAAAGGACCGGCTCTCCCGATACTTCCGTGCCCAGGTTTTCCCTGTCCTAACCCCTCTTGCAGTTGATCCCAGCCACCCTTTCCCTTACATATCAGGCCTGTCGCTCAACATTGCCGTGGTGCTCACAAACCCTGTTTCCGGGAAACGCCACTTCGCACGCATCAAGGTTCCGGAGTCCCTGCCCAGACTGATCAGCGTCGACACTGCCGGCAAAGAAGGGCGGCCCGAGCAATACGTGCGCCGCGAAGGAGGCGCGTCGTTCATCACCCTGGAGCAGCTGATCATCGCCCACCTAGACCACCTGTTTTCCGGGGTAGAAGTCGAAGAGGCCCACTCGTTCCGGGTCACGCGCAACGAGGACCTTGAGGTCGAAGAGGACGATGCAGAAAACCTACTGACGGCAATGGAAGAGGAGCTTTTGCGTAGGCGCTTCGGCCCGGTTGTGCGCCTGGAGGTGGAAGACACGATCAGTCCGTTTGTCCTTGATTTCTTGACGGATAAGCTAGAGATCAGCTCGGATGACGTTTTCAAGCTCCCGCCACCGCTCGACTTCACTCTTTTCAACGAACTCCACGACCTGGACATTCCGGCTCTCAAGTACCTCCCGTTCGTCCCGGTGACGGCGGCCGGCCTCACCGAAGTGGAGTCCTCAAAACCCCAGGACATTTTTGCTTCTATCCGGAATCACGACGTCCTGCTTCACCATCCCTACGACTCCTTCTCAACCTCGGTCCAGCACTTCATTTCTCAAGCGGCTCGCGACCCCAACGTGCTCGCTATCAAGCAGACCCTGTACCGGACTTCCGGGGACTCGCCGATTGTCCAAGCACTAATCGACGCGGCAATGCAAGACAAACAGGTTCTTGCGATCGTTGAGGTGAAAGCACGTTTCGACGAAGAAGCCAACATTTCTTGGGCGCGCAAGCTCGAGCAGGCAGGTGTCCACGTCGTCTACGGGATGCTTGGACTAAAGACCCACTGCAAACTGTCCTTGGTCGTGCGGCAGGATGCCGACCAGCTACGTCGCTACTGCCACGTTGGCACAGGAAACTACCATCCCGGGACAGCTCGCGGATACGAGGACCTGGGCGTCCTAACCGCAGACGCCGAAGTCGGTCAGGACCTCACCCGGGTGTTCAACCAACTTTCGGGGTACGCGCCTAAGTCGACCTTCAACCGGCTGGTTGTTGCACCCGTTTCCATCCGCAACGCGCTCATTGAGAAGATCGAGGAGCAGGTGAGGCGAAAGGAAGCCGGACAAGACGCTTGGATTGGCATCAAGGTCAACTCCATCGTTGATGAGAGGATCATCGACGCACTCTACCGCGCTAGCCAGGCCGGCGTTCGAACGGACATGGTGGTGCGCGGGATCTGTGGTCTCCGCCCGGGAGTGAAGGGGCTCAGCGAAAACATCAGGGTTCGTTCCATCCTGGGGCGTTTCCTGGAGCACTCACGGATCTTCGCTTTCGGTCCCCCGGGGGAAGAGCAGGTGTGGATAGGGTCTGCCGACCTGATGCACCGCAACCTAGACCGCCGCGTCGAGACGTTGGTCCGGATCGAGGACAGAAACCACGTTGACTACCTGGCGAATCTGGTTCGAACCGAAGCCTCTCCAGGCACTTCTTCGTGGCGCTTGCGGAAGAATGGGCGGTGGAAGCGCCAAACCCATGACAAGTTCGGTGCGCCCCTACGTGACATCCAGGTTGAGCTGATGCAGGAGGCTTCTTCCCGGGTTGTGGGCCGCTGAGCAGACCGGCACCCAAAGCTACCGATAGGGTGGGGACGTGCCTAAACGTTCCATAATCTTCCCACGCGGTATGGTCCGCGCTGCGGGGGCCATCGTCTGGAGGCTCGCGCCCGGCGTTCCTGCCCTGCCGCCCGGCGCGCCAGTGCCACCTTCTGACATGCAGGTTCTGATTGTGCATCGACCAAGGTATCGCGACTGGAGCTGGCCTAAGGGGAAAGCGAACCTGAACGAGCCCCTGGCGGTCGCCGCGGTCCGTGAGGTTGAGGAGGAGACCGGGAAGGTCATTGCACTGGGCGCACCGATGACAACGCAGCGCTACCGCCTTGGTTCAGGTCACCTAAAAGAGGTTTACTACTGGGTTGGGGAGCAGATCGGCGGGGGTCCCGCCAGATCCACCCGCCGCCCTGTCTCCAGGGCTACTAAACGCGAAATAGACGTTGTCCAGTGGGTTTCACCCGAGCGGGCCAGAGACACTCTGACAAGGCGGGGAGACCGGCGATTGCTGACCGAGCTGGTCGGGCGGGCGACTCGCGGTGAACTGCAGACGTCAACCCTGGTGCTACTTCGCCATGCCCGCGCGGTTTCGCGAACCAAGTGGCAGGGGCTTGAAGCGGACCGGCCTCTCACCAGGATGGGAGTCGCACAGGCACTTGACCTGGTGCCCCTTCTTTCGGCATTCGGCATCTCGAGTGTTGTTACTTCCCCGTGGCAAAGATGTGAGCAGACGGTGGCCCCCTACGCCGCCTTGGGTTCGGCTCCCGTGCGGGTCGCGGAGC
>CAYFRQ010000022.1:18035-19867 GCA_964345615.1 uncultured Actinomyces sp.
TTGGAAGTCGAGCGGCACCGGCCACTCACCAAAATCGCTTTGGCCTAGCGAGTCCAGCTTCTAAAGTGGGATCACAAGGTGGAAGAAGAAGTACATAACCGCGGCCACCGCTGCTGCAGCCGGGAGGGTGAGAACCCAAGCTGAGGCAATATTCCCGGCGACAGACCAGCGAACAGCTGAGAACCGCTTGGTTGCACCAACACCCAAGATTGAGGCGGTCATGGTCTGAGTGGTGGAAATCGGTGCGTGGAAGATGTAGGCGGCACCGTACAGGACCATTGCGGACACTGACTCGGCAACGAACCCGCGGGCCGGATCCAGGTCGATCATCTTCGAGCCCAGGGTTTTCATGATGCGCCACCCACCGGAGTAGGTCCCAGCGGCGATAGCTAGCGCCGCTGCAAGCTTCACCCACAGGGGGATTGTCATCTCCCCAGTGATCTCGTCGAAAATGTTGTGTGTTTCTCCGTACCCGCCAGCAAGCAGAGCCATGACGATGACACCCATTGTCTTTTGAGCGTCCTGGAGACCGTGCCCCAGGGCGATCGCAGCCGCTGAGAAGCGTTGCATGTAGCGGAACTTCCCCATGGTCGAGTGGTAGGGTCGGTTCTTTAACCAGGTCATGATCAGTTTCATGAGCACGTAGGCGAGCACAAAGCCAAGTACTGGGGACAGGAACATAGGGATGATGACCTGGTTCAGGATTCCGTGCCACTCAACCTGTGTTGCGGAGGCCAAGCCGGCGCCGACTAGGCCGCCGATCAGCGCATGGGATGAGGACGAGGGAAGCCCGAACCACCAGGTGATGTAGTTCCAGGTGACGGCACCGACCAGGGCTGAGAGCACAATGATGAGCCCGGCTCTTTGCAGTGAGACGTCGTCGGCAAGTGCGAAACCATTGATGTCGATGATGCCGCCGCCGATTGTTTTCGCAACCTCGGTGCCTAGGAGCGCGCCAACAACGTTCATGACGGCAGCCATGATCAGAGCCGAGCGCGGCTTCAGAGCTCGTGTTGAGACAGAGGCGGCGATTGCGTTTGCCGCGTCGTGGAAGCCATTCGTGTAGTCGAAAAGCAGCGCGATCGCAATAACAATGACGACCAGTAGGACATTCACGTCCACGATCTAGGATTCCTTGACCGCGATCGTTTCGATGTCGTGGGCGACCTCTTCAAAGGCGTCTGCGCACTTTTCTAGGGTCTCCACAACATCTTTCAGCTTGATGATGCTGACGGCGTCTAGGTCGGAGTCGAACAGGTGTGCCAGGGTGCGTCTGTAGATCTGGTCCGCCTGGTTTTCAAGGATGTTTATCTCTAGCCAGTACGGCTTCAAGTCCGCGGGCTTCTTGATTTTCGGCATCGCGTCGCGCGTCAACTTCGCGCAGTGGTCCAGAAGCTGCACCTGCTGCGAGAGCAGGTCGTGGAAGGGGTCGGGGATGTCTTCAACCCGATACAGCACCATTATGTCGCCTGCCTCGTCCATGTGGTCAACGCAGTCGTCTAGCAGGTGCGCCAGTTCCGACATGTCATCCCTGTCAAAGGGAGTTATGAACGATGCGTTCAGTTTCTGCACGAACTCGTGGTTGAGTTCGTCTGCATCATGCTCAATGTCGTGGAGACGGTTACGGAGCGCGGGGCGATCATCCCCGTGAGCATCCAAGATCTGTTGCAGCAAATCGGCTGCAAGAACAATCTGTTCGGCTTGCATCGTCAATAGTTCGAAGAATGATGGGCCGCGGTCGGCTTTGATACCCAACTTGGACTTCCTCTGCTTGCAGGGGTAGGGATCTGGTGCCAAAGGCACCCGTCAGTTCCCCTCCAAACTACTACGCG
>CAYFRQ010000023.1:0-9798 GCA_964345615.1 uncultured Actinomyces sp.
ACCGAACTCTTCGGTCAGTTGTTCAACGGTGTAGTCGGTGTCCTCGACTGTGTCGTGAAGCAGGGCGGCAACCAGGGTCGGCGGGGTCATTCCGAGTTCGGCAAGAATCGTTGCGACCGCGACCGGGTGCGTCACATACGGTTCACCAGACTTTCGTGTCTGGCCCCGATGCCAGTACTCGGCGGTCTTGTACGCTCTTTCAATGTCTGTTACGTCGGCCCGGGGATGATGCGCTTTCACAGCGCGGATCACTGGCTCGATCTCTGGGATCGGTGTGCGGCCCAGAGATCCAAACCAGGCTAGCCCGGAGCGGACGAAAGAGCCGGAAGACTCTGTCTTCGCGGCTACCTTGTCACCCTGTTCGCTCACTCCTAAATGATAGGACTCTCTGGAGCGTTCTGTGCCCAGACCGGGAAGCAGCAGGTGTTAGATGCTTTCGTCGACCTCAACGACAGTTTCGGTCGTGTAGCCCTCCAGCCGGGCGCGACCCCCAAGTTCGACCAGTTCCAGCAGAACGACAATCCCTACGACTTCCGCCCCGCACCCTTCGATCAGCTCGATCGCGGCCCGTGCAGTCCCACCAGTTGCAAGGACGTCATCAACGATCAAGACCCTGGCCCCGGCGGGCACGGTCTCGGGACGAAGTTCCAGGGTTGCCTTCCCGTATTCCAGGTCGTAGTCAACACTCACGACCGGGCCGGGAAGC
Organism: uncultured Actinomyces sp.; assembly: GCA_964345615.1. GTDB lineage: Bacteria > Actinomycetota > Actinomycetes > Actinomycetales > Actinomycetaceae > Scrofimicrobium. The sequence goes on from CAYFRQ010000023.1 coordinate 707, forward strand.
TTGCCCTTCTTCCTGGCGGTCAGCATCCCTATTCCGAGTTCAGCTGCGATAGGGGCGGCCAGGATGAAACCCCGCGATTCCAGGCCGGCAACGTAGTCGATCTTGCCGCGGTAGCGGTCAGCGAGGGCCTCGATCAGTTTCTTGAAGGCCGGACCGTTCGCAATCAGAGGGGTGATGTCCCGGAAAAGGACGCCGGGCTCCGGAAAGTCGGGGATGAGCCCAATGTTTTCTTCGACCAGAACTGACAGTTCCTGGCTTTTCATGCCTGTTACTTCCTTGTTTTGCGTTTCGGTTGTGCGGCTTGGCCCAAGTGTCGGCCGGGGTTCTTAGATACGGGTGAAGCAGTGACCGGTTCGTCCTTCTCTGATTCGGTCTTTGCTTTCCCAGATTCTTCACGCGCCTTCAGGATCTTCGCATCCTTCTCTTTAACGTTAGCCCGAAGCCCCTGCAAAAGTGCAAGCGCGGGAGGACCAATGAAGATTGAAGAGAGCGCACCGACAGCCATACCCACAAGAAGGGCCAGCGAAATGTCGGTGAGGGTGCCCGCGCCAAGTAACAGAGAACCGATGAAGAAGATCGAAGACACCGGCAGCAGTGCAACAACCGAAGTGTTGATGGAGCGAACAAGTGTCTGGTTGACACCCAGGTTCACCAGCTCCCCGTACGTGTGCTTGTCCTGCAGGTCGTACCTTGCCGTGACTTCGCGGACCTTATCGAACACCACGACAGTGTCGTAGAGCGAGTAGCCCAAAATGGTTAGGAAGCCGATAACCGTGGCAGGTGAAACCTCAACGTGCGTCAGCGCAAAGAAACCGACCGTCACAACAAGGTCGTTGCCGAGTGCAATCAGGGCCGCGGTACTCATGGTCCACGACCTGAAGTAAACCGCCATCAGTAAAAGCACCAAGACCACGAAAATAACGATGGACTGGAGTGCCTTCTTGGTGACGTCTTGCCCCCAGGTTGCACCAACCGAGTTGGTGTCGACCTGGTCTATTGAAACGTCGTAGGCCTCGGCCAGATCGCTACGGATCTCTTGGGTCTGCGCGGTGTCCAAGGACTGGGTTTGGATGCGGATAGAATCCGAGCCCAGCTCCGAGACACGAACGTTCTCGGTGATGCCTTCCTCACCGAGAACGTCGTATGCGACGTCCTGGCTGGTAGTCGTAGTCCCAGAGATGATGAACTGGGTACCCCCGGAGAACTCAATCGAAGGGTTCAGCCCGCGGGTTAGGAGTAGCACCAGGGAAAGGACCGCAAAGGTTGCAGAAATCGTAAGCCAGAGCTTCGAGCGTCCAATGATGTTGTAGGACCGTTTCCCGGAGTAGAGCTCGTTGCCCCACTGTGCGTAGCTAGCCACGGTCTACCTCCTTCCCCTCAGCGTCATTAGGCCCATCAGCATCACCAGGGAGCTTTGATTGACCCTCGCTCGCTTCCTGCTGGGCCGCGAGGCGCGCAAGACGCCTGCGCTCGGCAAGCGGAAGCTGCTCGCGCTCCTCCACCTGCACCGAAACCGGATGGGACTTCTCGCCAGGCCTCTCCTTGGGGCTCTTCTGCCCGTTGCTGCCCTTGGAGGCTTTGCGGCTAGTGACCCGGCCGCGTCCCTGGTAGACGAACGCTGAAGCTGCACCCAGGTGCTCCGGGTCCAGGCCCGACAGTCTGTGGCCCCCGCCAAAGAAGCGGGTCCGGATCAGCAGTTCCAGCATCGGGTGCGTGAACATGAAGACGACAACCAGATCAACAACCGTTGTGACACCCAGGGTGAATGCAAACCCTTGCACGCCCCCGACCGCCAGAACGTACAGGACCATCGCAGCCACCAGGTTCACTGCGTCAGAAATCATGATGGTGCGCTTGGCACGATCCCAGCCGTCCGCCACCGCAGCGGCAAGCGGGCGGCCCTCGCGGACCTCGTCACGGATTCTTTCAAAGTAGACAATGAAAGAGTCCGCCGTGATGCCCACTGCGACAATCAGTCCAGCCACGCCGGGTAGGGAAAGCCTGTAGCCCATGGTCCACGACAGGATCGTAATCACCAGGTAGACGATGATTGCTGCAACCAGCAGCGAACCGGCTGACAGGGCGGCCAGGCCGCGGTACTGCCAGATCATGTAAAGGACGACTAGAGCCAGGCCGATTAGCCCAGCCCAGAGTCCCTTTTCCAAGTGGTTGGATCCCAGGGTCGCAGAGATCTGCTGCTCGGACTGGACCTCAAAGTTCAGGGGCAGCGAGCCGAACTGGACCTGGTTGGCCAGGTTTTGGGCCTCCGCCGCGGTGAAGTTTCCTGTGACCTGTGCGTGTCCGTCCATGATCACCGCATTCATCGAAGGGGCGATCAGCGTGTTTCCGTCTAGGACCACAGCAAACCGGTTCCGGCTGGCGTCAGTCGATTGGAAATCGTAGAGACGCTGGGAAGCCTCGGCGAATAGCTCGCTGCCTTCGGAGTCAAGCTCAAGGTTGATGGCGTACTTTCCGGTTGGCTGACCGCTGGAAGTTGCCTCACTGCCGGCCGTTGCGCTCTTGAGGTGCGTGCCCTCAATGTCGACTGGTCCCAGCAGGTACTTCCCGTCGCCCTCGATGTCGCACGAAACGAACGGTGCTTCCGCGTCGTCAAGTTCCTCTTGAGTCATTGACTCCGGAAGCGTGCAGTCAAGTAGCAAGAACTCTTCGGCGATCTCCGGGGTGATCCACGCGTAGTCTGAGTTCGAGGTGGGTGAGGTCGAACCTTCACCGAGTGCCACGAGTTCCTGCACCGCCTGATCCAGAGCCTCGGTGTCACTGGAATCAACCAGCACACCGGGGTTCCCACTGGCAACCAGGACCGGCCTGAACCTCATGGTTGCGGACGAACGCACCAGGGCCAGAATCGATTCGTCCGCCTCGCCGGGGATTGCGACCACGATGTTGTCATTGCCCAGGGTGGAAATTTCCGCCTCTGCAACGCCGGACGCGTCAATGCGTTGACGGATGATGTTGATGGCCTCGGTCATGTCCTCTTGGGACACTTCCCGTCCTTCAGTGCCTTCCTGGAGCCTGGGGGTCAGGATCAACTGTGTCCCGCCCTCAAGGTCCAAAGCGAGCTTCGGCGTGAAGGTCGCTCCTGAAGAGAAGTGGCCAATGATCAGTAGGACGAAGCCCAGGACGGTCATCACCGCCAGTGTTGTAAGGGTCCGTCCAGGTTTCCTTGTTTTGGTAGCCAAGTGGTCGCGTTCTTTCTACTCGGCGCAGTGGCGCCTAGGAAATTAGTCTTCGGCTTTTGTGTCGTCAGGCTCGGGGATCACTTCAGTGACCTGGGCCTCTACGGTTTCGACACCCTCGGAATCAACTTCAGCGATCTCTTCGACCGCAACGTCTTGCGAGGATTCAATGTGGTCTTGGAACTTTGCTTCAAGCTCATCGAGGTCGGATTCCGAGATGGGTTCGGCCTCATCAAGCTCATCGTCTTGGACTTCAAAGGGCGGGTCAATGACGCCCTTGATGGCTGCCTTGAGCCAGTAGGTCTCTTCACCGCTGGGGGTTTCCAGGATGACAACGTCTCCGTCAACGTCAATAAAGCGGCCGAAGAAGCCAGAGAACGTCTGCACCCAAACACCAGGTTGCATGCTGGTGCTCATCATTTCTTCGCGTTCCGCGGTTCGTTTCGCCTGCGACCTCTTTGCGAATACGTTCATTAGCAGCAGTCCGCCTATAAGCAGCAGCAGCATGATGATCATTGTTGGATCCACGTATCTATCCTTTTCAAAGTCCTTCGCCTTCGCCTCAAGCAGTCTAGGGTATCTACAAACAGGTCGAGGGCGCCGAAGGGAGCCGAATTCAGAAGATTGGTCTCAATTCTTGGGCCCGCGCGGTGCCGTACTTCACTTAGAGCCGAAAAGACTGTCTTGGGCGGGCGCTGAAAGCCCCAGGTGATCCCACGCTTTTATGGTCGCTACCCGGCCTTTCGGTGTCCGCATCAGGAAACCTTCACGAACCAGGTACGGTTCGGAAACTGTTTCCAGGGTTTCAGGTTCTTCACCAACCGTGTGAGCCAGCGTGGTGAGCCCGACCGGTCCCCCACCGAAGTTGCCACAGATGGCTTGGAGCACGGCCCGATCCAGGCGGTCCAGGCCCAGCCCGTCAACTTGAAACAGTTCCAGGGCATCCCGCGTCGAGCGCAGGGTCACTTTGGGTTCGCCGGAAACCTGCGAGAAGTCGACAACACGTCGTAGCAGCCGGTTCGCGATGCGAGGGGTTCCGCGGGACCGGCCGGCAATCTCATCAGCCGCGCCCGTTCCCAAGTTGGTTTCTAGAAGTTTGGCGCTGCGCGTGACGACCCTTGCTAAGTCTTCGGGCGAATAGAATTCGAGGTGGGCGGTGTAACCGAAACGGTCCCGGAGAGGTGCGGGAAGTAAGCCGGAACGGGTGGTGGCGCCAATGGCGGTGAACCGGGGCAAGGTGAGCGGGATCGAGGTGGCGCCAGGACCTTTACCGACAATGATGTCGACCCGGAAGTCTTCCATGGCCAGGTAGAGCATTTCTTCAGCGGTGCGAGCCAGGCGGTGGATCTCATCAATGAAAAGCACATCACCGGGTTGAAGAGAAGACAGGATGGAGGCCAGGTCGCCAGCGTGTTGGATTGCCGGGCCTGAAGTCAGCCGAAGGGATGCACCCATTTCCCCCGCGATGATCATTGCGAGTGTGGTTTTACCCAGTCCTGGTGGGCCGACAAGAAGCACGTGGTCGGCAGCTTCCCCGCGTCCCCGCGCAGCGTCGAGCACGACACCGAGCTGACCGCGAACCGCGGGTTGTCCCACGAACTCATTCAGGGTTCGGGGGCGCAGCGCGGCTTCGGCAGCCCTTTCAACTTCGCTGGCATCGGGGGCGATGATCCCGGGTGCGTAAGAGTCGTCCATGTCCGGGGGAAAGTCCTGAGGCATCTGCAGATTATCCACGCTGGTTCCCAAGGCTTGAGAGGGCGGCCCTGAGCATGGACTCCACGTCCGTGAACTCCCCTTCTAGGCCATCCACTGCCCGCTGGGCAACAGCCCTTGGCCATCCCAGCTGCTCTAGTCCGGCCTCAACGGCGTCGCGGATGGCTGCGCTGGCTGCCGGCCCGCCTGTGGCCGCTTCCCCTGCCGCGCCGGTCGGGGCTCCAAGCTTGTCCCCAATCTCTAGCACCATGCGTGATGCAGTTTTCTTTCCCACCCCGGGGATGGTGCACAGGGCTTTTAGGTCTTCCATCGCCACCGCGCTCCGGAGCCCGTCAGCTCCCAGAACGTCCAGTGCAGCGATGCCCAGACGTGGACCGATCCCGCTTACCGTCATCAAAATTTCAAAGGTGTCGCGGTCATCCGGGTTGTCGAAACCGTACAGGGTTAGGGATTCTTCACGAACTACAAAAGAGGTGTGGAGCTTCTGGCTACTGCCCACCTGGCTCCCGATCCGGGCAGCAGTCGATGGCGTCACTTCGGCGCGAATCCCCACTCCACCGACGTCAACGACGGCGAAGCCCGGACCCGTTTGGCTTAGGGTCCCCTCAACTGAGTAGATCAAGCCCATTCACCTCTCGAACAACTGTACGATACAAGGCCGACAACACGCGTCGGCACGCTGAGTTCACCTTGCAGCTTTGCGCCGTCGCGGGTCCACGGCACCGCTTCGCCTCTGGTTCGCCTGCGCCTGCACCCACTGCTGTTGAGCGGGCGTGAGCTGGTTCTTCGCACTGACCCGCCCGGACAGAGAAACCTCAACAGCCGAGTCTGACCCTGCGCCAAGCAAACCGGTCCCCCGCCACGCGTGGCAAACCGCAATCGCTAAGGCATCGGCGGCATCCGCAGGCTTCGGCGGTTTCTCAAGCCGAAGAATCCTGGCAATCATGTGCTGGACCTGGGCCTTCTGGGCCCTGCCCGATCCTGTCACCGCCGCCTTTACTTCCGATGGGGTGTAGACGGCAAGGGGCAGTCTGCGCCTTCCAACCTCCGCCATCACCGCACCCATGACCTGCATCGTTGAGGTGACAGACTGCAGGTTGTCCTGCGTGAAAACGCGTTCGATTGCAACGACCTCCGGGTCGAAGGCTTCGATCTGGGCCCTGACTGCGTCGGCGACGGCAGACAGGCGAAACTGGGTTGCAAGCGCCGGCTTCGTTTTTACGACCTCGACGTGAACCAGGGTGGCTCTGCGGGAATCATCAACGTCAACAACACCGATGCCACACCGAGTGAGCCCGGGGTCAACGCCTAGAACCCGCACGCAGCCTCCTTCTAAAACCGGCCGCGCCCCTAGTCGTCGTCCTGGTCGAGCGCCGCCAAGACGTCATCCGGGACATCCATGTTGGTGAACACGTTTTGAACGTCATCGGAATCTTCAAGTGCTTCGATAAGGCGGATGACCTTCTTCGCATCGCTATAGTCAACAACGATCTCGTTTGACGGCACGAACTCAACTTCCGCCGAGTTGTAGTCGATCCCTGCGGACTGGAGTGCCTGACGCACCAGTGTCATGTCATTTGGTTCCGTGAGGACCGTGAACACGTCACCCTGGTCCTGGATGTCTTCGGCTCCCGCCTCGGCAACTGCCTCGAACACCGCGTCTTCGCTGGTTCCCTTCACGGGGACTTCGATCACGCCCTTGCGTGAAAACTGGTAGGCAACTGAGCCGGGACCACCCAGTGAGCCGCCACCTCGGGACAGTGCCAGCCTCACGTCGGACGCCGCACGGTTCTTGTTGTCGGTAAGGCACTCGATCATGACGGCGACACCGCCGGGCGCGTAGCCCTCGTACGTAATCGACTCCCAGTGAGCCCCGCCTTCTTCAGCACCCGACCCACGTTTGACGGCGCGGTCGATGTTGTCTGCGGGAACAGAGTTCTTCTTGGCTTTTTGGATGGCATCAAAGAGCGTTGGGTTTGCGTCAGGGTCGCCACCACCGGTGCGCGCAGCCACCTCAATGTTTTTCACCAGGCGAGCAAAGAGCTTGCCCCGCTTGGCGTCCAGCGCAGCTTTCTTGTGTTTCGTTGTGGCCCACTTTGAGTGACCAGCCATCCATCTCCTCTTTTCTTCTGATCCGTGGTGATTCTACACGGGCATGCCTACTCTGCTTCGGTCTCGCGGCCCAGCTGGCTGGCGCCCTCACCTCGACTCAACTGAACGAAGCGCCCGTCCCACCCCTTGCTCCAGGCAGGAAGCAGGTCCGGGAGAGCCTTGGGATAGACATCAGCGTGTTTCGCCAGCTCAGCCACCTCCTCTGGCGTGAACCACTCGAACTCATCCAAGGTTTGCGTCTCAATGTCTGTCAGCATGCGGCCATCCAGGTCCGGCATCACCCGATCCAGGTAGGCCAGGAAAAAGAACTCATTCTGCCTGGCCGTAACGTTTCTGAACCGGAACTCAGCCTCCCGGTGGATTACCGGCCCAACGACGCTTTCCGGGTCGACGCGCAACCCCGTCTCCTCAAACGTCTCCCGGACCGCCCCCACCCGCGCGGACTCCCCGGGTTCCAGGCCGCCGCCGGTTGTGAACCACCACGTGTGGTTCAGGTCGTGCGTGTCGTGTCCGCGGATCAGGAGCACGCGTCCCGACGCATCAAACAGGATCAGCCTGGCCGCCTCACGGCTTGGCACCCCGTCCGCATCCGGCACCCACTCCGGGCCCAAGTCAGTCACTTTTTCCCTCCGAAATACAGCTCGCCTGCCCTGGTGAACACTTCACGGTTGTGCGTCATGGAGCTCAGTGCCGACCTGGCAAGCTCCACGCGCGCGGGATCTGGCCCCCACCTCTCCATGTTCAGCTGGTCAGCCCCCAGTCTTCCCGCACTGCGCATGTAGGCCCGCATGGCCTTTCGTGCGCTTCCCCCGACCTTCCGTGCCCACCTTCGACTGTAACGCCGCCCGCCCACCGTACTTACCGCCAGCAGCTCGGGTTCGGTCAGCCAACCCGCGGCAACGTACGAGGTGAGCCCCTGCCCCACCTTCCCCAGTTCCCTTCGTCCAAGCACCGAGACCCAGATCAGCCACCCCGCAAACAGCGGGACCTCAATCACCAGGTACAGGAGCAACCAGAGGTACGCGAGTGAGGCGAGCAGGTTCCAAAGCGCGTGCAGTCCCATCGCGAGGGCGAATCCCAGCAATATCCACCACATCCAAGAACCCCAGCGCCCCTGCTTCAGCATTGCGGAGGCAAAAAAGTACCCAATCATGGATGTCGCCATCGGGTGAATGAAGGGGCTGAGGACGCTTCGGGCAAAAATCGTCATTGTCAGGACGGAGCTGCCCTGCCCCTGCGCCTCAATGAAGTACTGGATGTTCTCAATAAAGGCGAACGAGGCCCCGGTGACCCCGCCGATCACCAATCCGTTAATCCTGGAAACGACCTTGCGCCTGGCGATTAGGAGTACCAGGACGACGCCGCTCCCCTTCAAGAGCTCCTCAACAGCCGGGGCGACCAGGACCGCAGCCAAGACTTCAGACTCGTCGATACTCCCGGTCGTTGCAACAAAGTCCTGGTACAAGGCGGTGTTCAGGACCCCTGCCAGGAGCGCCGCAACACCCGCGCCCCAAGCGGCAGCAAACCACCAGTATCTGCCAGCAAGAGGCGCGAATCTGTCAGCGCGCAACATCACAACCAGGACCAGGGACAGTGGGGCTAGTGCCACCAGTGCGAATAGTCCAACCGTGCCAGCGTCGTTCGCAGACGTGAACATGTATGCCGCAACCGCAATCCCGATGGCCGAGGCAACAACGATCGCTAGTTCCCAGGGGTTCAGGCGAGTCAGAACCCCGCCCCAGATCCTGTCCCAGGTAGCGCGAACCCTGCTCCAAAAGCCGGAGGTTGGGGCCGGGGGCTCCCTCTCATCAACTCCAGCGACAGCTTCCAGGGCTTCAGGGCTGGCCCAACCCTCTCCCCTTATCTGCTCCTTTTGCGCGGCAAGTCGGTAGTCCTCAAGGCGGAAGGGCCGGTCCGGCTGCTCGCCCCCTTCGCTCACGGCTGGTCTCCGCCATCATCAAAAATGATTTCTGCGGGCATTTTGGCTCTTCCCGCCAGGTGGAAGATTCGGACCAGGGAGCGCTTCCTGAGCTTGATGGTGAAGAGTGCGTCTTGGTTGTGCAGAGCCCG
>CAYFRQ010000023.1:9898-13204 GCA_964345615.1 uncultured Actinomyces sp.
GCAACTAGCGCTATCAGCCCTGCCAGACCCCACGTCACTTGCAGCAACCCACGTTAGTCAGCGCCCGAACCAAAGCGTTCCTGCAAGTTTTCATAGGGGGTTCCTGTGATTGGGCGCGGGCCCCAGGGCACCACCGCCTCGTACACATCCATCACCTGATCGGTGACGGTCCCCCAGTCGTAAATGTCCGCCCGCTTGTTGCCTTTTGCGGCAAGGTCCGCGCTACGCTTCGGGTCTTCGATGGCGCGGTTCAGGACGCGTGCCAGGTCTGCGCTGTCCCCCACTTTGAACAGGTCGCCCGCATTGCCGCCGTCCAGTACAGCTTCGAAAGCGGGAATGTCCGAGGCCACAACCATCGTCCCTGCTGCCATCGCCTCTACAAGGACGATGCCAAAGGACTCCCCGCCAAGTTGCGGCGCAACGTAAAGCGTCGCACCCTTCAGCAGAGATGCCTTCTGTTCTTCGGTGACCTCTCCCAGGACCTCCACCGAATCCGGGTAGTCGCTGAGTACCTGCTTCAGCGCAGTGGCCTCGCCCCGCCCAGCAATTAGGAAGCGGGTGCCAGGGTGAGCGGCAAGGACCTTCGGGATTGCCCCGGCAAATGTGGGGAGGCCCTTTCGGGGTTCATCGAGTCTCCCAAGGAAGACAACCACGGGGGCATCCGGGGTGCCCTGCCACGCCTTGATCGGTTTCGCTTGCTTGTAGGACTTGGTAAAGACTCCGTTGGGGATCACGATTGCGTTTCCGCCGTGGTGCTCAAGTAGTGTCCGCTTCGCTTCGGCCGAAACCGCAACGCGGGCCGAGATCTTCTCAAGCCTTGGGGCCAGCAGACCCGCGGTGAGGGTACGCAGTTTTGACTTTTCCATTGCCGAGTGGAACGTTGCAACTACCGGGACGTCAGCCTTGAATAAAGCCAGCATTCCAACAGAGGGAGTTCCGGGCTCATGGACGTGAAGGACGTCAAAGTCGCCCTCTTCAAGCCACTTCTTTGTTTTCCTTGCGACCCTTGGCCCGAACGCCAACCGCGCAACTGAGCCGTTGAACGGAACCGCGAAAGAGCCCCCAACCGAATCCAGCCACTCTGGAGGATCCTCCAGAGTGCTGGGCGCCAGGACGCGAACGTAGTGCCCGCGCCTTATCAGCTCCTCTGCCATATCTCTGATATGGAACTGCACGCCTCCAGGGGCGTCGAATGAGTAGGGGCAGACAATCCCGATCCGCACTAGGCCTCCATCTCAACGGATAACAAGTCTTGAAGGGAAAACAGGCTCAAACTGACCTTGGGCACGCGTTCCTGCAAAAGCCCAACCCTAGTCGCTTGCCCGTTCAAGGTCAGCTTCCAGGTCTGGGTTGCTCCCGGCTTCAAACTCTTTCACAACCCTTGCCGACTTTAGGAATGCTGCGGCAAGAGGCGCTCCCAGGATCATACCGATCATGCCCCCGATGGTTCCGCCAACAACCGTCGCCACCAGCACGGTTACCGCATGTATCTGGAGTGAGGACCCCATGGTCCAGGACAGAACCGCGTTTTGGATTGGTCCATTCGAGATGAGCAGTGTGATCAACACAATCAGCGCCGCACCTGGCCCGACCGATCCGAATGCGATTAGGACCGCGAAGATTCCGGTAGCGAATGCGCCCAGATAGGGGATGAAGGACAGGAAGAAGTAGAGCAGGAAAATAGGGATGACCAGTGGCACCCGCAGAATGATCACGGGGATTATGAAGATGGGTGCGGTGATCAGGGCCGTTACTGCGGTCGACTTGAAGTACCCCAAAAGCGCACCCGTGGTGACCTGCGCAACCTGGTCGACGACTCCTTCGTTGTAGCCAACCGTGCGCGCAACGAGCCCGGGAAAGTTGCGCCCGTCGCGCAGAACGTAGAACAGGATGAAGACAGCGAAGAACGCGGCAATCAGGAAGGTGACGGTCGAGGAAAGGGTGCTGGTCATGGTTCCCAGCGCGCCCGCCCCAACCTTGGGTGCCCACGTGGTCACCTGGGTGTAGAGCCGTTCAAGCCAGACGCCCTCCACGTCCCACGTTTGAACCCAGGCAACAAAGTGCTGCCAGCCGTGGGTGAGCTGGATGGCCATTTCTGGGAGCTCTTTGATAAGCCCCCACACGACCAGTGCCACCAGTGCGGCCGCGACCAGTAGGGCTAGTAGAAGCGCGGTTGTTGCCGCCCAACCTTTTGAGACCCCGTGGTCTTCCATCCAGTAGACCAGGGGCTGAAGCAGCACTCCCAGGATTACTGCGACCGCGATCGGGACGACGACGCCTGAGATGGCGCCGAGCCCAATCATGATCGAGGCGGCAAGTGCGATGATGCCGAGTGCGTTCCAAGAATCGCGTCCCCACCTGGAGAGCTTTGCCCGCCGGCTGGATGCAAGTGCCCTTGAGGCCTCCACTGAAAGGCCCGCGGGGCCCGCCATTTGAGCCTCTACCTGACCGTCAGCGTGGGTCCCGCGGGGTGCGGGGTCACTGCTTGTTGGAGGAGTCATGGGGCTGATCATATCCGCTAGCCCTAGCCCGGGCCCTCCGCAAACGCTCCGGATCAAGATCAGAGACGAACACCTTCTGCATCATGTGCCAGTCGGTCACGTTAGCTGCCAGCCCCGGGCTTATCTCTTTCACCCAGGCACGCGTCCAAGCCTCCACTTTGGTTTCGCCTTCCGCAGGCCTTGGGCAGGGAATGGGCTCGGTGAACTCGGTGTGGATCCGCCAGTACCCAAACAGGGATGTGACCACTTTTTCGAGGGCTTTCCTTAGGGGCCGAAGGAGTTTCCCGAGCCTGCCACCTGAGCCCGTTTTCCACCATGTTGGAGGCATTTTCTGGAACCTGATGTTCCCCGCAATCAGCGGTCGGTCCAGGGCAAGGGCAAGGGCCGCCGGGCCTGCCGCAACCAGGGCCTTTGAGGCCCCGAGTGTCACTTCAACCCCGCTCCCTGAAATGTCCCGATCTGCAAGCAGGGGAACCAGAAGCGGGCGGTCTTTGGCATGATCGACCAGCTTATGGAAGACGTGCTCCCCCTTGCCGACCCCAATGATCTCCATCCCAAGGCCGGCGCGGAAGTCCGTGAACTCTTCAAACAGTTCCGCGGGCTCCAGTTTCTCCGCAACGGTCAGTATGCCGCCGTAGTTCTGGCAGAACCAGGCGCCTGCCAGGTCCCAATTTCCGGTGTGAGTGAGGGCTAAGACGACTGGTCCGGGCCCTTCTTCCATCAAGGCCTCTGTCTGCGCCGCGCCGGGATAGACACATCCCCGCCTAATTTGTTCCGGGCTCCAGCCAGGCATCGTGAACTGCTG
>CAYFRQ010000023.1:13304-16790 GCA_964345615.1 uncultured Actinomyces sp.
GTAAAGACCATCCGCTGAATGACCGTGACGACGGAGGCGAACGCGACCCAGACCATCCCGATTGGGAACAGGACCTCTGGGAGCCCGAAGTCGGTGAAGCCTGCCCCAACCAGCGCAATGATGAGGCGATCGGTGCGCTCAGCAAGGCCGAGTTTTGCAACCACCCCGAAGTTTTCTGCGCGAGCTCTTGCGTACGGCACAACCCCCACCGCGGAAAGGGAAACGATCCCAGCGATGATGGTCGTTGTCCTGATTGCCCCGTCCGGGAGCCCCACGATCGCCCACCACAGCAGTGACCCGAAGACCATGCCGTCCGTGATGCGGTCCATGGTTGAGTCCAGGAACGCGCCGTAGTCCGAGGTCCCCCCAGTCAGGCGCGCCAACACCCCGTCTATGGAATCCGCGAACAGGACAATGCCGAGCAGGACTCCGCCCAGGCCCAGGTAGCCGCGGGCGAGCAGCCCGAAGGACAGGCCGCCGACAATCACGGCCGACGTGTAGGTCACCATGTTCGGGGTGACGTGCATCCTCGCCAGCAGCTTCGCGGGAGGCGTGAAAACGGTTTGGGCGAAACTGCGGCCGTGGTTCCCAAGCACTACTGGGAGCCCCCTTCGACTCCTGAAGCCTTGGCAGGTTCGCAGTACTGGTCCCAGCCGCCAGCCAGCCGGTCGCGTGCGTCCCCAAGCAGTTCTGGGATGGCCTTCGTGCCGGCGATGATTGGGAAGAAGTTTGAGTCGCCTCCCCACCTGGGAACAATGTGTTGGTGCAGGTGCTGGGCAATGCCGGCTCCCGCTAGGGCCCCCTGGTTCATGCCCAGGTTGAAACCGTCGGGGCTTGCGACCCCGCGTTCAACTCGCATTGCCTGCGCGGTAAGTTCCCCAACTTCTTCCCGTTCGGCATCGGTCAGGTCCGTGAAGTCCGCGACGTGGCGATACGGGCAGACCAGCATGTGTCCGGAGTTGTAGGGGAACAGGTTCAAGATGACGTAGGCCAGTTTGCCCCGGTGCACGATCAGGGATTCTTCGTCACTGAGCGAGGGCGCGACGCAGAAGGGGCACTCTTGCTTTGCGCGCTCGCCTCCCCCGTCGATGTAGACCATCCGGTAGGGAGTCCACAGCCTTTGGAAAGAGTCAGGGACCCCGGCAAAGTTCACCTGGGGCTCGACTTCAGGCACCTGCTCTGGCTTTGGTTCAGTCATCGACTTCCACCAAAGTGACCGGGTCCTGTGACGCCTCTGCTTCAGGCCCCGTTTCGGGTTCAACTTCGCGCCCCGGTTCGAGCCCCGTTTCAGGCTCAACTTCCCGCCCCGGTTCAAGCCCCGGTTCGAGCTCTGCCTCAGTCTTGAAGATTTCGTCGTCGTTTCGCCGGGCGCGGGCGTGCTGGACAATCAGGTCCACGGCCTCCTCCACAGGCACGCCATTTACCTGCTCACCGCCACGCAACCGGAAAGAAACAGCACCGGCAGCCTGATCCTCGCCTCCCGCAATAAGGACGACCGGGATCTTCTCTTTTGCAGCATTACGGATCTTCTTCCCAAAGCGGTCTTGGGAAGTGTCAACTTCCGCCCTGATCCCCTGCCTCTTGAGCTGCTTCGCAACGCCTTCAAGGTAGGAATCAAACGCGTCAGCAACGGGGATCAGTCGCACCTGGACTGGCGCCAGCCACAGCGGGAAGTTCCCTGCGTAGTGTTCAAGCAGGATCGCAAAGAACCGTTCGATCGAGCCGAACAGGGCCCGGTGGATCATGACCGGACGCTGGCGGGAACCGTCGGCTTCCGTGTACTCAAGGTCCAAGCGTTCGGGAGTGTTGAAGTCCAACTGAATGGTCGAGATCTGCCAGGTTCGGCCCAGTGCGTCGCGAGTCTGGATGGAGATCTTTGGCCCGTAGAAGGCGGCCCCACCCGGGTCCTCGACCAGTTCAAGACCGGATTCTTGTGCGACCTCACGCAGCGTCGTTTCGGCCTCTTCCCAGATCTCGTCCGTCCCCACGTACTTTTCGGGGTCCTTAGTGGACATCTCAAGGTAGAAGTCTTCTAGGCCGTAGTCGCGAAGTAGATCCAGGATGAAGTCGATGACTTCCCGGATTTCGTCTTTCATCTGGCCGCGGGTGCAGTAGATGTGCGCGTCATCCTGGGTGAAGCCGCGGGCGCGCGTGAGTCCGTGAACGACACCTGACTTTTCGTAGCGGTAGACCGTCCCGAACTCGAACAGTTTCATTGGGAGGTCACGGTAGGACCGTCCACGCGAACTGAAGACCAGGGAATGCATGGGGCAGTTCATTGGCTTCAGGTAGTAGTCCTGGCCGGGTTTTATGACCTCGCCCGTTTCCTCATCCACCACCTCATCCACGTGAAGTGGCGGGAACATGCCGTCCTTGTACCACCCGAGGTGGCCGGAACGCTCAAAGAGTTCCCCCTTGGTGATGTGGGGGGTGGAGACGAACTCGTAGTCGCCTTCCAGGTGCTTCTTGCGGGAATGCTCTTCCATCTCCATCCGCACTGCCGCGCCTTTCCTGTGAAAGACGGGCAATCCTGAACCGATTTCTTCGGGGAAAGAGAACAGGTCTAGTTCACTCCCGAGCCTGCGGTGGTCGCGGCGTTCTGCCTCGGCGATCCGCTCCCGGTACTCGCGCAACCGGTCCTTTGTCGGCCATGCGGTCCCGTAGATGCGCTGGAGCTGCTGGTTCTTTTCATTGCCCCGCCAGTAGGCAGCGGCCGAGCGGGTCAGGCCGAACCCGTTCCCCAGGTACTTGGTCGAGGGGACGTGTGGGCCTCTGCAAAGGTCTTTCCAAGCGACTTCGCCGGTGCGGCGGACGTTGTCGTAGATCGTGAGGACTTCCCCACCCACCTCAACGGAGGACCCGTCTTCGCTGGTAGCGCCGGCCTTGTCATCAATCAGCTCAAGCTTGTACGGTTCGGCTGCGAGTTCTTCGCGTGCCTCTTCTTCGGTCACAACCCGGCGCGCGAAAGTCTGGTTCTCTTTCACGATGCGAGCCATGGCTTTTTCAAGGGCCTTCAAGTCTTCGGGGGTGAAGGGCTCTTCCACGTCGAAGTCGTAGTAGAAGCCGTCCACGATCGGCGGACCGATGCCGAGCTTCGCGCTTGGCAACGTGTTTTGTACCGCCTGGGCCAGAACGTGCGCGGCGCTGTGCCGAACAATCTGCAGGCCCTCTGGCGAGTCGATGGTGATCGCGGTGACCTCGTCACCGTCGTTTAGCTCTGTCGCCAGGTCAACCTGCGTGCCGCCGACGCTCATTGCGACGACGTCTCTACGCCTCCCGTAGAGGTCCAGGCCGGTTGTGCCGACCTCGACCTCTTGTTGTTCACCGTCGACGATCACTTTGGTGGATGCCACGTGTCCCCTGCGTTCTAGCGCTGCCATTCCGCGCCAAACCTCTGCTTCGCAGCCCCTCCTGGTGGGTGGGCTTGCCTTTCGGCTCTTATGATAGTCGCCGCTGGTGGCAGTGGGCTCCCGCCTCCGCCCAGCC
>CAYFRQ010000023.1:16890-18363 GCA_964345615.1 uncultured Actinomyces sp.
CCAGCCCCGCTTCTAGCGAGATCGACACCACGCGAACAGCAAGCCGACCCGCTCCTGTTGCGAGACCCCAGCCACACTTTTGGCCAAAGCCCCAGCCACACCTCTAGCGAGAACCCAGCCACCCCTCTAGCGAAATCGAAGGGAGCATCCGTTCGGTGGGCCCTACGAAACATGCCTGCTGTAGGCCGGTGACAGGTCGTGGCCAAAAAAACACTCCCAACCAGGGCCCAGCCTCGATTCGAATCGCTACGGAGAAGGCCTTCTCGGCCGAGCCTGCAAGACGCGGACCTAGACAGGTCAGAAGACCCGGGAACCACGCCTGTGTTGGCTCATGTTTTTTCACGGTGCGCTACCAACCTCGTCTGACCTGGTGGTTTGGTCGCGTGGGTTTGGATTTGGGCACTAAGGATGGGTTGGCAAGCACCCCGGTGGGGAAGGTTTTAACCTACTCAGCACCCCCAGAATGCAAAGGGCACTGAACGGCGAGCCAAGACAGGTACGAGGTTCCAGGCGCAATGCGCCTTCAGCGCGGGCGCGGACAGCCTGGGACTGGGAGCGGAGGTTGAGGGAAACCCAAGAGGGTCGTTCCAGAGTTAGAGTGCCTGGGCGACTTCTTCGACTACTTCCTCTAGGGCTCTCACATCCCCTTGGTCTGCGAGGGTGACAACGACTGCGCCCACCCTTGGCAGCACAAGGAGCGTTTGTCCTCCGGTCCCATGGCCGAAGAAAATGTCTTCCTTGGCGCCGACCCACATCCCAGCCCCGTAGGCGTGCCTGCGGAATCTGTCGTTTGTCACGGTCTCAACCGCGGGCGTAAGGGTCGTGGGCGTGCGCATGTGTTCCACCCATGCCCTTGGCACCAGCTGACGCGCATTACCACCCCCGATATCTATCTCGATGCCAGCCTCAATGTCACACGCGGTGTCACCATCAACGTCGCCCTCGATGTCGCAGTCGGTGTCTCCCTCGATGTCACCGTCAATGTCGTGCTCGATGCGCCCGCCTGCCAGCAGTAGCCTGCCGATCTTTCCTAGGTCTTCGGGGTTCAGCCACAGCCTGGTGGCGCCCGCCAGGTAGTCCCCGTACTTTTCCCACGACCAGTCCTTGATTCCGAGCGGAGTAAAGAACGCGTCCCGCGAGTAGTCCTCCAAGCTTCCCAGCCCTCGACTTTCCAAATACAGCTCAAGGAATGCAGAGAGCAGGTAGAAGCCCGCGTTCGAGTACAGGTAGTGGGATCCCGGTTCATGTTTTAGAGGCGAAGCGGCAACGTAGCTGAGGTAGGAGGCCGGGTCCATGTCTTTGATGTCCCCGCGCATCATGAGAACCTGGTCAAAGCCAGTGGTGTGGCTGATCAAGTGCTTTACCCGCACCCGCTTCCACCGCTCCAGGTTTTCCGGGTCCCGCCACACCCGTCCCTCCGAAAGATCAGACTCCGACAATCCAGACCCTGCCGACAACCCAGGCCCAGGCGAC
>CAYFRQ010000023.1:18463-19587 GCA_964345615.1 uncultured Actinomyces sp.
GCCGACAACCCAGGCCCAGGCGACGATCCAGAACCAGCCGACAACCCAGGCCCAGGCGACGATCCAGAGCCTGCGGGCAAGCCGGAACTCATCGCCCAAGACCGCTCCACAGCAGGCTCTAGGAGTTCCCACACCGGGGTTTCGAGCCCGAAGTCTGGGTCCGCGTCCGCGAGTGTTCCCGCAATCAGGGTCAGGACCGTTTTGCTGAGGCTACGGATGTCCGAGGGCCCCGTCCGTCCCCCAAACCTATGCACAAACTGGTGGCCGTCTTGGGAGACCAGGAGCGCGTGCATCTGCAGCGGATTAGAGTCCTTGTCCCGCACTTCTTCAAAACGGGCAGCCAGCTGGTCGAAGCGTTCCTTTTCCACGGTTGGCCTGTGCTTGCGCTCTACTGCCTGGCAGGCAAAAGTACCGGTGCGGGGAGTCTGCGAACCGTGTCGGGCGCGCTCCCGTGGCTCCAAATTCCTGCAATGGAGTGCTTCAGCTTCTCGATCAGGTCTGCGGCTTCGGCGCTCAAGCCGTATTCGGACTGCAACTCTTTCAAGGGGATCGCAGAGGTTAGCCCCAAAAGCTCGACACCAACCACTCCCCCGGTGGCATCCACGTCGACCAGCACCCAGTCGTTTAGTTCTTCAGTCTTCGCGATCGGGGAATCAGACAGGCGCAGGTACGCGGCGTTTGCTGCAGGGTCGACCTGCACGACAAGAACGTGCGGCTCCCTGTTTCTTTGCAGCTGTTCCTTACTCATCCTTTGTCCCCGCCTCCTCGCTTTCATAGCGAGTCGTGTCTTCACTTCTCATAGCGGTCACAACACCGCTTCTCACAGCCGGCACCACATCACTTCTCATAGCAAGTCACCACATCCAGCTTGCCCTTGTCTGGCGGCCATGACGTGATCACGACAACCGGGGGTGGTGGTTTTGGCCCATAAAACTTCATTGAGTCAGCAGTGTGACCGTGGGTGCGGGAACTGTGATCTTCTATCGTCTGCCGCACCCTCTTTTTCGAAATGCCCCGCGTGGCCATTCGTTCTTTCGCGTGGAAGGTAAACCGCAGCGCGTAGGTCACGCAGGCCCCACCACGTCAAAGCGCAGAACGCGCGCCTGCTCACCGTCCAGGGAAAG
>CAYFRQ010000024.1:0-2164 GCA_964345615.1 uncultured Actinomyces sp.
ATCGAGCCCACTTACGACCAGAGGCTCATCGCCGACGGTGCAGAACTTCTTGCCTATCCGGCGGCCCCGGGTGAAAGGTGGATCGACATCGATCTGTCGAACTACAGTGTCACCGGGTACGAGGGCGCTACTCCCGTTGTGCGGACGCCCATGGTGCCCGGCGCGCCACTCACGCCGACAAAGACTGGTTCGTTCGCTGTCTACGCCAAGCTTCCGTCGCAAACCATGCGTGGCAACAACGTTGACGGGTCTACGTACGAAACCCCGAACGTCCCGTGGATCCTCTACTACGATGGCGGATACGCGCTACACGGAGCGTATTGGCGCTCAAGCTTCGGTTACGACGCTGGCTCGGGCGGTTCTCATGGATGCGTGAATCTGCCTGTTGGTCAGGCGAAACAACTTTACGATTTCGCCTCCATTGGAGATAAGGTTATCGTTCACTACTAGTGACGCGGGCCTTGCCCACGATACCGGACTGAAACACATGAAACGCAGGCTACTAAAACCTCTCGGGATCACGGCGGTCGTCCTGGCCGTCCTGGTGCTGGTCCCTGTCGTGCTTGTGATGGGCTACTTTACCGACCACTCCCTGCCGAACACCAGCGTCGCGGGTGTCGATGTGAGCGGCCAAAGTCGCCAGGAAGTTTTGCAGACGGTTGGTGCAGCTTTTGAGGGGCGGACTGTGCAACTGCGGTCGCCGGAGGGCAATGTCTTGGACGTCAGCCTCCAGGAGCTGGGCCTCTCTGTCGACGGCGAAGCGGTAGCTGACCAGGTTTTTGAGGAAGGTGCGGGCCTGGGTCGCATCACAGGCCTGTTTACCCAGACGGAACTGGCGCCAGACGTCGCTTTCGACGATGATGCCGTGTTTGACTACCTGCTGGACTCGGGTCTTTACCACCAAGCCGAAGCTGGCTACACCCTGGTTGCGTTTGACTCAGAGGCTGGGAAGTTCGTTGAGGACGTGCCGGATCATTTGGTGCTGGTCGACGTTGAGGCACTGAAAGCTGACCTGGGCCAGAACCTGGCTGAGGCTGATCCCATCCCCGTAACGTTGCAGTACCGCGCCCAAGACCCCAGGCTTTTCGTTGAGAAGGCGGGGGAGGCCGCGGCGGTCGCGAACGACTGGCTGGCAAGAGACGTCGAACTCGTGGTCGATGACAAGGTCCTCGCGACCGCTGCAGCAGACCAAAAAGCTTCCTGGTTCGTTTTCTCTGCAGGTTCCGAAGGGATCGAACCCGAACTGAATGTAGAGGCGATCCAGCAGTGGGTTGAGTCCGCCGGTGAGGTCGAAGCGAAGAGTGGTCGTCCTGCTGTACAAAACGTAGACGAAGACGGCCAGGTGTTGCGTGAGGTTGATCCGGGAGAAGCCGGCACCAGCCTGCTGGATTCAGATGTCGTTGCGCAGCGGGTTGCTGATGCCGTTGCATCGGGGAAGGACACGGCGGTTGCCGTCGAGTTCGGTGCCACCGCTCCCGAAGTTATGAAGCTTCCGGTTTCTGCTGACGACGCGCTCCCCTACAGCCCTCAGCCTGGCGAACACTGGATCGACGTTGACATCACCAACGCAAGGATCACGGCCTACGAGGGCACCAAACCGGTGATGGTCCTACCCACAGTCCCCGGAGCTGTTGCGACCCCGACCATTGAGGGCGTGTTTCAGATCCAGTACAAAGTCCCTCTGAGCGACATGTCTGGCCTTAACCCGGACGGGACGACCTTTCATTACTCCGACGTGCCGTATGCGATGTACTTTCATGGAGCCTATGCGATTCACGGTGCGCATTGGCGCGACACCTTCGGGACTTTTGAACCAGAGACTGGCTCCCACGGGTGCCCTAACCTCTCCCCACCCACGGCTAAGCTGCTGTATGAATGGGCGCAGGTTGGCGACACTGTCGTGACTCACAGCAGCTAGAAGGCTCAGGTCTTAGTAGTAGTACGGGAAACCCGACCAGTCAGGGTCCCTGCGCTCCAGGAACGCGTCCCGTCCTTCCCTCGCTTCCTCACTCATGTAGGCCATGCGGGTGGCTTCCCCGGCAAAGAGTTGCTGGCCGGCAAGACCGTCGTCAGCAAGGTTGAACGCATATTTCAGCATTCGGATCGCCTGCGGTGACTTCGTTGCGATGGTTCGTGCGTAGCCGATCGCGCGGTCCTCGAGGTC
>CAYFRQ010000024.1:2264-19484 GCA_964345615.1 uncultured Actinomyces sp.
GTCGCTTTGCATGCGGGCGTGGTCAAGGGCGACCAGAAGTTCATCCACCGTTTGAGGGCGAAAAGCGTTACGGACTTCTGGGCGGTCGAACGCGACTCGGACCCAGGGGAGTAACTCACCCTTCGGCG
This sequence comes from uncultured Actinomyces sp., assembly GCA_964345615.1. Lineage (GTDB taxonomy): Bacteria > Actinomycetota > Actinomycetes > Actinomycetales > Actinomycetaceae > Scrofimicrobium. Next base: position 2,393 of record CAYFRQ010000024.1, read on the forward strand.
CACCGTCTTGCTCGCCGCGGGAGACGCCGCGGTGGTACGTGATGTCCTGGAAGGAAAGCCCGGGCACTTCCTGCCAGCGGGTTGGGTCGAAGTTCGGGTTTTTAGGCGTTGTGTTCACGATTCAAACGATAGCCTTTAGCATTTACCCATGACCAAAATAAGCAAGTACCTGGTTCCCGGCGCGAACTTACTCTGCGAGCTGGATGAGACCGACGAACAGTGGCGCAACCTGATTGAACTGGCCGCCATCCTGAAGGCCGCGAAGCGGGAGGGGCGTGAAAAACAGTACATGTCCGGGCGAAACATCGCTCTGATTTTTGAGAAGACCTCTACTAGGACGCGTTGCGCTTTTGAGGTGGCCGCAGCGGACCAGGGGGCGTCGACCACCTACCTGGACCCCAGCGGATCGCAGATGGGGCATAAGGAGTCTGTTGAGGATACGGCGAAGGTACTGGGCCGTTTTTTCGACGGCATCGAGTTCCGTGGCGACCGGCAACGTTCCGTTGAAATCCTGGCGAAAGACTCGGGCGTTCCGGTTTGGAATGGCCTGACAGAGAAATGGCATCCAACCCAGGTCCTTGCCGACTCTCTTACGATGCTGGAGCACTCACCCGGCAAAGACTGGGGTCAGATCTCTTACGCGTACATCGGTGACGCACGCTTCAACATGGGACGTTCACTACTGATTAACGGGGCCATGCTTGGCTGCGACACGCGAATCATCGCACCTAAAGAGCTTCAGCCCGACGCTGAGTGCATCGCACAGGCCATGGGGCGGGCAGAGCAATCGGGGGCCACCATAACGGTCACCGATGACATTTCTGCGATCGAAGGGGTCGACTTCGTTCACACGGACGTATGGGTATCGATGGGTGAGCCGAAAGAGGTGTGGAAGGAACGCATCGAACTGCTCAGCCCCTACAAGGTGACGAATGAACTGATGGAGCTTGCTGGTCCCGACGCGTTGTTCATGCACTGCCTCCCCTCCTTCCACGACCTCAACACGGCGGTGGGCCGCCAAGTCTTTGAGGACTTTGGCGTTGAAGGCATCGAGGTGACTGACGACGTTTTCTCCGGTCCACGTTCGATAGTTTTCGACCAGGCTGAAAACCGGATGCACACGATCAAGGCCGTGATGGTTCGTTCACTTGGGCGCGAGTGAGCCCTATCTTCCGCCTTTTTTGCCCGGTTGCTCCCCTCTCACCCACGTGGGGAGCAACCAATCGGGGAGCTGACGAGCGAACATTCCGTAAAAGGACAGCACCAGGCCGGCAAGCACCACCGCCGCGGCGAGGACCGCGAGTGGCGGGCCAACGAAACTGCCCAGTGCTCCCCCAACCCCGGGGACAATGAGCCCTAGAGCACCCATTCCAAGCAACAACAGAGAAACTCCGGGAAGGGACGCAAACACAAATCGTGCGTCAGCCACCCCCTGGTTTTCTTGCCAGAACCGTTTTTTACCGGTGTCTCGGCGCAGGGCAAGGGACAGGATCAAGCCTAGAAGGCCGGCGCTGAGAGCAATGACTATCACGACCCCAATATAGCGTGGGGCATCCGGCGGGGACTTCTGGCGTTGTCTGCCCGGCTAGGATTGCCTGAATGAAGTCATCCGCGCGTCCCCAACTGGCTGGGCTGTCACCCGGCCCTAACGCCAAAGAACTTCTGGGCACCTCCTTCGAGGTGGTTCTCTACAAGATTCCACTAACTGTCCGCTTCAGGGGCGTAACGCACCGGGAGGGACTCCTGCTCCGCGGAGCCGCTGGCTGGGGCGAGTGCGCCCCGTTCTGGGACTACGGCGCGGAGGAATCCAGCACCTGGTTGTCCAGTGCGATGTCCGTAGCCAGCACCCCCTTCCCTAAAAGAGTGCGAGAGCTTATCCCCCTGAACCTGACAGTCCCAGTGGTCCCTGTGGATCAGGTACTGGCGCGCATCGAGTCGCAACCGGGATGTAGCACCGCCAAAGTCAAGGTTGCAGACGGGGGCGTCCTGAATGCGCAAGACATTGAACGAACCCACGTGGTGGCGAAAACCTTGGCGGATCTTTACGGCACGTCGGCCAGGGTCCGCATCGACGCTAACGCTGCGTGGACCGTTCAGGAGGCGGCAGACGCGCTCGCGCAGCTTGATGAGGCTGCCGCGCCGGCCGGTGGGCTCGAGTATGCGGAACAGCCCTGCAACTCTGTAGAGGAGTTGGCGGAGCTACGTACGCTCACCTCGGTGCCGATTGCCGCAGACGAATCCATCAGGCGCGCGACAGATCCTGAGGCGGTAGTCAGGTTGAACGCCGCGGACACCGCAGTTCTCAAAGTGGCGCCCCTCGGTGGGGTGGAAGCGGCCGTCAGCCTCAGTCGGAGGCTGGGACTGCCGCCGGTCGTGTCCTCGGCCCTGGACTCATCCATTGGAATCGCTGCAGGGGTAGCGCTCGCAGCAACCCTCCCGACGCTTCCTTACGCCTGCGGGCTCAACACGGGCTCGTTGCTTGCCGCCGACGTCATCGATGATCCCCTGGTATCGCGGGAAGGTGCCACTGACCCCGGGTTCTTGAGTGCGGACCGTGCCGCGCAGGTTGTGACAGGCGAACTCTCCGCCCACTCGGACCCCGTCGAAACCTCGCTATTGGAACTGTGGAGGACCCGATTGGAAGCGATGGCGCAGACCCTACTGGCAGGGGAGGCAAAGAACAGCCATGATTGAGCCCATGACAGCTCCAAGTGACCCCGCTTCCGTCCGCACCGCAAGTTTGATCGCCAGTTCGCTGATCGCTTGCGGTGTTGAGAAGGTCGCGTATTGTTCCGGCTCCAGGAACGCACCATTCGCGTACGCGCTGACCCGACTAGAGCGGGACGGCCTGGTACAAGTCTTCACCTTCGGTGAAGAACGGGTGGCAGGCTTCTGGGCCGTAGGCGCACTCCAGGGGTCTGCGAAGAAGCAGGGAGCCGTTGCTCTCATCACAACCTCGGGAACGGCAGTTTCCGAGCTCCACCCGGCTGTAGAGGAAGCAAAATACTTAGGTCTACCTCTGATTGTCGTTACCGCTGACAGGCCCTTTGAGCTACGCGGAGTGGGGGCGAACCAAACTACGGAGCAGCTTGGGATCTACGGCTCTTCCGTCGTCGCTGAGGCAGAGATCCCGGCCATTCAAGACCCCGATGAACCAGGGATTGTACGGGCAATCGTCGGTCGGGTACGAAGGCTAACGGCGCGCGCAAGCGGCCACGGAGGACTTCCCGGGCCCGTCCACCTGAACGTCTCGTTCCGAGACCCGTTGGTCCCGTCCCTGAGCTCGGGTCTTGGAGAGAGCGGGCCGATTCCGCTGCTCCCGCAACTGGGCCCCTCCTTGAACCACACTGCAGAAATTTCTTGGTCCCGGGTGGTAGACCCGTCCCTACGAACCATGATCGTGGCAGGGGATGGGCCAGGACAGCACGACCAGTCTCACATGCGCAAGATTGCCGAGTATGCGGACCACCTGGGGATCCCGATCTTAGCTGAACCCTCATCGGGTCTCTGCGACTTGCCGTCGTGGCTCCCACACGGTCCCCTGGTCGCGGAGCGCCTCTCGCGAGACTTACTAGAGCGGCAGGTGGCTACCCTGGAGCAGGTGATTGTGCTCGGAAGACCGACCCTGTCACGCGAGGTCACTGAACTTCTCAGTCTGATGGGCACCCCCGGAACGGCAAAGATAGTCGTGAGTGCTTCGGACCAGTGGCAAGATGCGTCCGGGACGGCGACCTCGGTCGTTCCGGATCTGCTCCCGGACGAGCAGCCTCTGCGTGACGGCCTGGCTGAATCTCGACGTGTCTGGCTTCAGCAGTGTCGGCAGATCGCCGCAGAAATGGAGATGATTGTTCGCGGGCAATCGAGGGGGCTAAACCACCTGGGTGTCTCCCGGATGATCTGGCGTCACTCAGAAGACGTGAACCTTTGGTTAGCGGCGTCAAACGTGGTGCGTTCGTTCGATCTTGGTGCCAGTGCTCCCGGATTGCAACGGGTGTTTTCAAACCGGGGCTTAGCGGGAATCGATGGGACGATCTCCTCTGCACTGGGACTAGCTGCCGAGACCGGGAGGCCAGTGCGGGCTGTCCTGGGGGACCTCAGTTTCGTTTATGACCTTCCCGCATTGGCTGCGAGGCCGGGCGGCGATCCCGACATCCAAATCCTGGTCTTTGATGACGGGGGTGGAACTATCTTCCATTCGCTTGAACACGGAAATGTAGCGGATCAAGAGACCTACCGTAAGTACTTCGGAATCAGGCAGGAAATCGACATAGTCGGTGTAGCATCGGCCTGCGGGTGGGACGCGCGTTCGGCCACCACCATCGAAGAGCTACGAGACATTGTCTTAGCTCCTGTGAGGGGGCGCTCGCTGATCCGCTTGCCCCTGGGGTTCCCGACCGAACGGTTTCGGCTTGTGCGTGAACTCGCGGCAGCAAGCTGAGCCAGGCGGGCATTGTGAGTTATGGCCTCTTAAGCTTGTTCACAGGCGGGCTGCGTAGGCTCTCGCGACAGGAGGTGGCCAGTGACTGATCCCCAAGAATCGATGGCTTCGGAAAATCGGGACCCGAAGGTCCCGTTCCAACCGGGAATGTCGCGACGTGTTGTTCAGCGCGGCACTTATCACGTTCCCACTTCGTCTAAGTGGGCGCCAGAGCATGCAAACCCACCCGCTGGCGAAGAGGCTCCTGCCACAGAGCCCGCCTTGCAGCAAGCTCCCACGGACTGGTCGTACTCCGAGTACGTGCTTGAAGACCCGCCCATTCCACCGGAACCTAGGCCCCGGGGACAGTACAGCGGGCCGCAACAACAGGCGACTTCACCGGGACCCTCGGCCCCGTTTTCTAGCGACGGCGGCTTTAGGGCGCACGCGGCTGCGACGGCACCCGTGGCGCCTCCGGCGCGGGAACCGAAGGAGAAAACTCGCAGGGGACCCGGATGGTTGGCACTCTTCCTTTCGACAATCCTTGCAGTGGTCCTGGGCGCGGGAATTGCGCTGACAGCGGTCCACACTGAAGACTCTTCTGCTGAGCTCCCCTCTGCGGGTGGGTCAATGTCAAAAACAGAGGAATCAGGCGCTCAGGAGGTCGTCCCAGAGGTGACGGAAGGGGCTGCGGCCCCGAACTGGCAGGCGGTGGCGACTGCAGTGAGACCCGCGACCGTTTCGATAATGGTCGAAGGTGCAAACGCATCTGCGACCGGGTCGGGGGTCGTGTACGACTCTGAGGCTCGCGTTATCACGAACCACCACGTGGTGGAACCTGCGCTGACCTCGGGAACCATCACGGTTACCACACATGATGGGCGTGTCTATGAGGCCGTGATCGTCGGTACGGACCAGACCACAGACCTGGCGGTTCTACAAATCCAAGGGGACCCCACCGACCTGCTTGCTGCGAGGTTTGGTACCTCGGAGCAGCTGGAGGTTGGTCAGCCCGTGATGGCAGTTGGGTCCCCATTGGGACTCGCGGACACCGTCACTACCGGAATCATCTCGGCGCTCGACCGCCCTGTGACAGTTGAAGCCAGCGGTGGAGTCGACCCCGCGAACCCTCAGGCGGGGGCCCAGACTGAGCTGGTGGTAACAAACGCTATCCAAATCGACGCGTCTATTAACCCGGGTAACTCGGGCGGGCCACTGTTTGACGCCAGCGGCGCGGTTATCGGTATTAACTCGTCGATTGCCTCGAACAGTTCAAGTGCCGACACGGCTGGGTCGATCGGGCTTGGTTTTGCGATTCCTGTTGACCTTGTGAAATCAGTTGCAGACCAGATCATCAGCACGGGGAGCGTTCAGCATGCCCTGCTTGGTGTTGAGATTAAGTCGGGGGTCGTCGTCCGCGGTGCTTCATCGCAGCTTGGTGCTGAGATCGCAACTGTGATGGATGGGGGAGCAGCGGCGCAGGCTGGCTTGCAGCCGGGCGACCTAATCGTTGGGATCGACGGTCATTCAGTGACCTCCGGTCCTGCGCTGACCGGCTTTGTTCGCCGCTACACTGCCGGCAATGAGGTCACGTTGGATGTGGTCCGGGACGGCGCCGACATGCAGGTGACTGCCGAGTTGCAGGCGCGGTAAAACTTATTCGACTCCTAGAACTTCAAGGAGTGGGCGCATCTTTGCCCTTGTTTCAGCAAGCTCCATGTCGGGATTCGAATCGGGCATGATCCCGCCTCCCGCAAAGATCCGAATCTGGGTGCGATCGTCGGATAACTGGCCGCATCGAAGTGCGATCCCGAACTCGCCGTCGCCGGAAGCATCGACCCATCCCACGGGGCCGCTGTATCGCCCCCGCTGTGTGCCCTCGACTCCTTCTAGGATGTCGAAAGCGAGCTTGGTGGGCGTACCGCAAACCGCAGCGGTTGGGTGCAGCGCTTCGGCGATTTCGAGGACGTCCGCATCCTTCACCACTCCCGTTACCTCTGTTGAAAGGTGGGTGACGTTCGGTAGATCGAGCAGGCCGGGCTCACTGGGTACGTTCAGAGTTTCGGACAGTGGTGCGACGGCGCGGGCAACGGATTCGACGGCCAGGTGATGCTCAGTGCGGTTCTTAATCGAGTCGAGCAACAGATCCCCACGGCCCGGAGCCGCCGTTCCTGCCAGAACCCGGGACGCGAAAAAGTCCTGGTCCAAGGAAGCCAACATCTCAGGCGTGGCACCAACTAGTCCCTGGACCGCATAAACCCAGGTGGTTGGATAGGACTTCTTCAGCTCTTCAACCAGAAACCGAGGGTCGATGGGTGAGGCGGCAGAGACGGCAATGTCACGAGTCAAGACCACTTTTGAGGCGGCGCCGGAGCGAAGCATCAGAACCAAGCGCCCAACTGCTTCTTTCCACTTCGACTGCGTCATGCGGCCCGGGTCAGTCCACATTCCGTAGGGTTTGCTTACGGGCTCGTGTTCAACCTGCTGCTCCGGGTCTGCCGGTTCCTTATCCAGTGCGGTGGACACCAGCCAACAGGCAGGTTTCGAACCGGAAACACGGACGGCCGCGAACTCGGGGACTATCAGCACTCCGGGGGTCGAGTCGGCGAAACCGAAAGAGGCTAAGGCGACCGGCCAGCTGAGACCCTCTGGTGGCTCTCCAGTGAGACTCTCCACGTTGATTACAGCGTCTCCGCTCAGCGATTTCCAGGCCTGTGAAGCTTGACGCATGGCGTGCGGACCACTGAAGTCCAGTCGCAAGGTCTCACCCCACCCGACGATCTCAACGCGGTCTCCCAGCCAGCAGCTGAATGCGTCTTGGCTTGGAGCTAGCGAAACTAGGTTCTGGGGGAGACTCTGGACCTGGTGGGCAAGGACATGCAGTGTCCCTGCTCCCTCGGGAAGATTGCTCATCGTCACCTTCCTGGTATGGATTGCCTGTCCTAAAGCTAGCCGCTCGTGAGTGGTTGGCCAAGCCACCCAAACGGGCCCGGCATGTTATTGCCACCGGTGACTGGGGGATAATCAAGGCATGAACCAAGCTTCCACAAGGGCGGGCCTCGATAAGGACCCCGAAGAGATCTCAGCCATGTTCGACCAGGTCGCGTCTAGGTACGACCTGACTAATGACCTGATCTCTTTGGGTCAGGTGCGTCTGTGGCGGCGTGCTCTGAACCAGGCCGCACGGATCAGGCCAGGCATGTCGGTCCTTGACGTCGCAGCCGGTACGGGGACGTCCTCAGTTGCATTGATGTCCGCGGGTGCGTCCGTGACCGCGGTGGACTTGTCGGAAGGAATGGTCGCGGAAGGGAAGCGGCAAAACCCGGAGGTCGACTTCGTGCTTGGGAGCGCGACGAACTTGCCGTTCCCATCGGACACGTTCGACGTTGCCACGATCAGTTTTGGTCTGCGCAACATTTCGGATCCCCAAGAAGCCCTTGAAGAGATGGCCCGGGTCGTGAAACCCGGGGGTAAGGTCGTGGTTCTCGAGTTCTCAAAGTCACCACGACTAGTGAGGCCTTTTCACAGCGCCTATTTGCGATTCGTTGCGCCTCTGCTGGCCAGGGTCGCCTCACGCGCCGGCGCAGCCTACGACTACTTGTCGGAGTCCATTCTTGATTGGCACGACCAGGCTCAACTCTCCGCTTTGATGAGAGACGCTGGACTGAGCAACGTCGAATATCGAAACCTGACGTTTGGAGCCGTGGCGATTCATAGGGGCACCAAGCCGTAGCCTGAGGGGCGCCCGAAATAGACAACCAGAGCGTTCTGTATTTGTCCTCTCTGGAGCCCGGTTAGAGCCCTGAAACCCGCCTGTTTGCACGCTCCAACGTTGATCTGGATAGGCTTGCAACAGGCTCGACCTGTGGGCCCCCGGGACATTCGGTTGGAGTGGAGAAACTCGTGGACGCTGACGACGCCTCGGTCATCGAGGCCGACGTGGCCGTCGTTGGCGCCGGTCCCGGAGGAGCCAGCGCGTCCTACCACTTGGCCACCCTTGGTTTTGACGTGATCGTGCTCGAAAAAGCGACGTTTCCAAGGGACAAGGTCTGCGGGGACGGCCTGACGCCCGCAGCCGTCCAAGAAATCCAGCTAATGGGAGTTGACACAACCGGGTGGGCTAGAAATCGGGGACTACGCGTCGTTGGGGGAGGCCATGAGATCTACTTCGACTGGCCAGAGCAGGCTTCACTGCCCCCATACGGGATGGTGCGGCCACGCGTTGATCTAGACGAGGCCCTGATCCGCAGGGCACAAGGGGCCGGTGCGCGTCTTTTTGAAGGCCACCGCGTGACCGGTGCCCTTCGGTCGGACACCGGGCGTGTAACGGGTGTAAAGGCGCAGGTTGGGCGTGGAGCGGACGCCAAGGAAGTCCTGGTCAAAGCCCGTCTTGTTGTCGATGCGGGCGGAGTTTCGGCTCGCCTGGCAACCTCGCTCGGAATAGAGAAGAAAAAGCGTCGTCCCATGGGGGTCGCGGCGCGGACGTACTTCAGGAGCCCCAGGGGCGACGAGCCCTGGATGGAATCTCACTTGGAACTTTGGAGTGGGAAGCCAGGCGAATCAGAACTGTTGCCGGGCTACGGGTGGATCTTCCCCCTTGGGAACGGGATCGTGAACGTGGGGCTCGGCTCTGTCTCTTCGGACGCCACCGCAACCGCCCTGCCCTACCGCGACGTTTTTGCAAAGTGGACTTCGAGCTTGCCAAAGGAATGGGGGCTCACCCCAGACAACCAGCTTGGGCCGCTACGGAGTGCAGCTCTTCCCATGTCCTTCAACAGGGGGCCGCACTACACAAACGGCCTTGCACTGGTGGGGGACTCCGGCGGCATGGTCTCCCCGTTCAACGGGGAAGGGATCGCTCCCGCGATGAAAGCAGGCCGGTTGTTAGCAGACGCCGCAGCCAGTGCCTTTGGAAGAACCAGCGAAGCGGGCTTCGACTTGGCGATGAGCGCCTATCCTGAACAGATGCAACAGATTTACGGAGGCTATTACTCGCTTGGCCGTATTTTCGTGGCACTAATCGAAAATCCAAAGATCATGCGGGTGTGCACTTACTACGGCCTTCCACGTAAGCGTCTGATGAAGTTCGTGAATAAGCTTCTCTCGGATGGCTTTGAGCGCTCGGGAGGCGATCTCGACGATAGGGTCATCACCGCACTCACGAAGGTGGCCCGACCTGTATGAAGACAATGTGCCGGAGGAATAGATGACTAATCCCTACGTTCCGCTCCTAATCATGGGGGCCGTGGCTCTCGCGATCTCGCTGGGCGGCTTGGCAGCTTCGGCCATTCTGGGTCCGAAGCAAAAGAACCTGGTCATGGCTCAGAACTATGAGTGTGGGATCGACCCAGGGCCCGTCAGGCTTGAGGATGGTCGGTTTCCGGTCAAGTACTATCTAGTTGCGATGACCTTCATTGTTTTCGACATCGAAGTCGTGTTCATGTACCCGTGGGCGGTGTCCTTCAACCTGTTGGGCCTGTTCGGACTGCTTTCCATTCTGCTGTTCATAGCACTGATCACGGTGCCCTACATTTACGAGCTTCGCCGTAAAGGCCTGGACTGGACTTAGGAGGAACACGTAATGGGCATTCAAGTGGGTATTGAAGAGAAGCTCCCGAGCGGAGTCGGCTTAGCCAGCATGGAGAAGGTGCTGGGGCTAGCTAGGAAGCACAGCCAGTTCCCGGTCACAATGGGCCTTGCTTGCTGTGCTATCGAGATGATGGCGGCAGGAACACCCCGCTTTGACATGGCTCGTTTCGGCCTTGAGGTTTTCCGTGCGTCCCCACGGCACGCAGACCTCATGATTGTCTCGGGCCGCGTCAGCCAGAAAATGGCTCCGATTGTCCGTCGCGTTTACGATTCCATGCCGGAGCCCAAATGGGTGATCTCCATGGGCGCCTGCGCTTCTTCTGGCGGGATGTTCAACAACTATGCGGTTGTCCAAGGGTGCGACCACATCGTCCCGGTCGACGTTTACCTTCCGGGTTGTCCTCCTCGCCCCGAAGCGTTGATCCATGCGGTCCTGGTCCTTCGTGAACAGATTGGTAAGGAACCGCTTGGTGAGCACCGCGCAGAGATCGCGCGAAAGGCCGAGGCCGCTGCGCTAGCGGCGACACCCACGCACCAGATGAAAGGACTGCTGGCATGACCGATGTTGAAGACGTCACCGTCGAAAACTATGTTGGTCCCGATGCGGACGGCCAGATGCAGCTTCCTGACAACAGGTTCGCTCAGCCGGAAGTCATCACGGTCCGTCACGGCGCCTTCGGTGTCATGGACGACGGAGACACGACCGGCTTTGGTGGCCTGGTAGAGACTTTCACCCTGCCTGGCGCTTCCCCTCGTCCCTACGGATCCTGGTTCGACGAAGCTGTCGACATCCTTGAGGAACTGATCAGGGATGCGGACCTGAGGGTCGAAGACGTCATCGAAAAAGTGGTCGTGAACCCATCCGGTGAACTGATCATCTACGTCGCCCGCGAGCACCTGCCCTTCGTTGCCCGCCAGTTGCGTGACGATCAAGATCTTCGCTTTGAGATGTGCATGGGAGTTTCTGCAGTCAACTATCCGGGGGACGTCGGACGCGAGTTGCACGGGCTATACCCGTTCCACTCGTACACCCACAACCGGACCATCTTCCTTGAGGTGGCGGCTCCGGACCACGATCCCCGCATTCCCTCAATCGTTCACATTTACCCCAGTAATGACTGGCCAGAACGTGAGGCCTGGGATCTAATGGGCATCATCTTCGACGGACACCCCAGCTTGACCCGCATTGAGATGCCACAGGACTGGGTGGGGCACCCGCAGCGCAAGGACTACCCGCTTGGCGGCATCCCCATCGAATACCGCGGCGCCACAGTGCCGCCGGTTGACACGCGGAGGTCTTACAACTGATGTCGAAAACCAGAGAGAAGATCAAACAGAAGTTCTTCGCGACCCCCGGCGGTGAGGACCCCCAGCTCGAGGACTTTCCTGAGGTCATTGCTCAGGGTGGTGACTGGGAAGACGTGGTGGAAGAGATCCGCCGAATCTCCTCAGAACGCATCGTCCTCAACATGGGTCCCGTCCACCCCTCGACTCACGGCGTCATCCGCTTGATTTTAGAGCTGGATGGCGAAATGGTGCGTGAAACCCGCGTCGACATCGGCTACCTGCACACCGGTATCGAGAAGAACATGGAGTTCCGCAACTGGACTCAGGGGTCCACGTTCGTGACCCGTATGGATTACGTGGCCCCGTTCTTCCAAGAGGTTGCCTACTCCCTGGCGGTTGAGAAACTCTTGGGCGTCACTGACCAGATCCCCAGGCGAGCCACTTTGATCCGCGTTCTGCTGATGGAACTGAACCGCATTGCCTCGCACATCGTTGCAATCGGGACCGGCGGTAACGAACTCGGCGCGACCACAATGATGACGATCGCGTTCCGCGGGCGTGAAGAAATCCTGAGGATCTTCGAGCGCATCACGGGTCTTCGTATGAACCATGCGTTCGTCAGGCCAGGTGGGATCCCCTTAGACATGCCCCCGGGCACGGTTGACTACATCCGAAAACTGCTCCCGAACGTCCGCAGGGACATCGGTGAGCTGCAGGACCTGACGCTCCAGAACCCGATCTTCAAGAAGAGGTTTGTCGGGGTTGGACACCTCTCCATGAGTGCCATGATGGCACTTGGGACAACCGGGCCCGTCCTTCGCGCCGGGGGGCTCCCCGCCGATCTGCGCAAGGATGCCCCGTACTGCGGTTACGAGACCTACGAGTTCGATGTCCCAACCTACGACTACTCAGATGCCTACAACCGCACCCTGGTCCGGTTTGACGAGTGCTACCAGTCCCTACGCATCATTGAGCAGGTTCTGGCAAGGCTTGAAAAGACCGAGGGCGAACCAGTGATGATTCAGGACAAGGCCATTGCGTGGCCGGGACACCTGACCGTGGGGCCTGACGGGCAGGGTAACGACCCCGAGTACATTGAAAAGATCATGGCAGAATCCATGGAGGCCTTGATCCACCACTTCAAACTCGCAACAGAGGGCTTCAAGGTTCCTGCCGGCCAGACGTACCAGCAGGTGGAGCACCCCAAGGGAGTGCTTGGAACCCACCTCGTTTCCTCTGGTGGGACACGTCCTTTCAGGGCTCACTTCCGAGACCCGTCGTTCAACAACTTGCAGGCTCTGTCGATGGCGACCGAGGGGGGACAGCTGGCTGACGTAGTGGTGACGCTGGCTTCCTTCGACCCGGTCGCGGGAGGTGTGGACCGATGACTTTCTCACCCGAGGTTGAGGCGCGCTTGCGCGCCCAGGCTGCCGAGATCATCGCTAGGTATCCGGAAGGGCACGAACGCTCAGCATTGCTCCCGATGTTGCACTTGATGCAGTCCGAGCAAAGCTATGTGAGCCGCGACGGCATCGCGCTTTGCTCCGAGCTGCTAGGGATTTCTCAGCCCCAGGTTTCAGCGGTTGCCACGTTTTACACCCAGTTCAAACGTCACCCGAACGGCGAATACAACGTTGGGGTTTGCACCAACGCGCTTTGCGGAGTCATGGGCGGCGAGCAGATCTTCCAGGAGCTGTCTGAGTACCTAGAGATAGGGCATGACGAGACCACGGCTGATGGCAAGATCACCCTGGAAGCACTGGAATGTAACGCGGCTTGCGACTACGCGCCCGTGATCATGGTCAACTGGGAGTTCTTCGACAACCAAACGCCAGCCTCAGCAAAGCAGCTCGTTGACGATTTGCGGGACGGCATTCCCGTCCATCCGACGCGCGGTCCGAATAAGCTTTGCACTTTCAAGGAAGTCAGCCACGTTCTGGCTGGATTCCCGGACGGACTGGCGAACCAGGGGCCCAGCGGGGGCGTTCCCACCTTCCGCGGACTGACCGTTGCTGCCGAGCATGGCTGGCACGCTCCAGTTGCTATTCAGACTAAGAAAGAGGAGAAGGACTGATGCAGTTCACCAAAGCCGATCCTCTAACCCCGGCACTCACTAAGAACTGGGAGAAACCTAAGTCTTGGACCCTTGAGGAGGCGCTGGCAAACGGTGCCTACGAAGGCCTGAAGAAAGCCAACGCGATGGAGCGGGCTGACATCACTGAGACCGTGAAAGCTGCGGGGATTCGTGGCCGTGGCGGTGCTGGTTTCCCGGCCGGTCTGAAGTGGTCTTTCCTGCCCCCTGATGACGGCAAACCCCGCTACCTGGTTGTGAATGCTGACGAGTCCGAGCCTGGAACCTGTAAGGACATACCGTTAATCATGGCGGACCCTCATCTGCTCATCGAAGGTGTGGCAATCGCGGCCAGGGCCATCCGTTGCGACCACGCTTTTGTCTACCTTCGCGGTGAGGTTGTGCACGTGTACCGCCGCCTGATGGAGGCCATCAATGAGGCCACGGCCGCCGGGCTGCTAGGCGACCTGAAGGTGACAGCTCACGCTGGCGCCGGAGCCTACATTTGCGGTGAAGAAACAGCGCTGTTGGACTCGCTTGAAGGCTTGCGCGGTCATCCACGACTAAAGCCACCGTTCCCTGCTGTGGAGGGCCTTTACGCGCGTCCCACGGTTGTGAACAACGTCGAGACCATCTCGGACGTAGCCCTCATCATGCGCAACTCGGCCCCCTGGTACGCCTCCATGGGAACAGAACGTTCGAAGGGGTGCGGTCTTTTCTCTGTTTCGGGGCACGTAAATAACCCCGGCCAGTTTGAAGCCCCATTTGGTGTCACCATGCGGGAACTGTTGAAGTTTGCCGGAGGAGTGCGTGACGGACACGAACTGAAGTTCTGGACACCGGGGGGATCCTCGACCCCGTTGTTTACTGAGAAGGACCTGGACGTCCCCCTTGACTATGAGGGCGTCGCAGCTGCCGGCTCCATGCTTGGAACTCGCGCCCTGCAGGTCTTTGACGAAACCACTTCGGTCGTTCGAGTCGTCCGGATGTGGACGGAGTTCTATCAGCATGAATCCTGCGGCAAGTGCACGCCCTGCCGTGAGGGGACCTATTGGATGAAGCAAATAATGCTTCGCCTTGAAGCAGGTCGCGGTAAGAAGGGCGACGTTGACGCGCTGGTCGACATCGCGAACAACATTTTCGGTCGTTCGTTTTGCGCGCTTGGTGACGCGGCTGCGACGCCCGTCCTTTCCGGTATCAGCCTTTTCAGGGACGAGTTCGAAGCGGGTCTTACCACTCCCGCCGCTGAGCTGTTCCCGCCTGAGAAGTCAACAATCTTCGCCAAGGGAGGCACAAGGTGAGCACCCCTAAGGATCAGGTGACCCTGACGATCGATGACACCCAGGTCCAGGCGGACCCGGGGACACTGATCATCCGCGCCGCCGAGCAGGTCGGAATCCGTATCCCACGTTTCTGCGACCATCCGCTACTGAAGCCTGTCGCTGCTTGCCGCCAGTGTTTGGTGGAGGTCGGTACCCCCGACCGCGAAGGCAACTTGCGGATGATGCCGAAGCCGCAGCCCTCCTGTGCGATCACTGTTTCCGAGGGCATGGTTGTGAAGACCCAATACACCTCCGAAGTTGCGCAGAAGGCGCAGGAAGGTGTGATGGAGTTTCTACTCATCAACCACCCCCTGGACTGCCCCATTTGCGATAAAGGCGGTGAATGTCCGCTACAGAACCAGGCCATGACGGATGGCAGGGATGACAGTCGCTTCATCGACGCGAAACGCGTCTACCGGAAGCCCATGCGACTCTCCACCCAGATCATGCTGGACCGTGAGCGTTGCATCCTTTGTCAGCGTTGCGTGCGATTCGCAAACGAAATCCCAGGCGACCCCTTCATCGCTCTTCAGGGGCGCGGTGGGGGAAGTAGCCCGACGGACGCACACTACTTTATGGGCGAACAGGTTGGGTCTTTTGACGCCGAGGTTTTGGACTACTACGTCGATGGCGTTTCCGGTCCTGAGCTGACAGATATTTCCGGTCCCTACGGTCGGGAAGGGATCGTTTCTTCCGTCTATTCCGGTCCCCTCAAGACGTCGCAGAAGGATCAGGCTGGACGCACGTTCGGTTCTTACTTCTCAGGCAACATCATCCAGATTTGCCCGGTAGGTGCCCTGACCTCCACTGACTATCGTTTCCAAGCCAGGCCTTTCGACCTGGTGTCTACGCCATCTATTGCCGAGCACGACGCTTCTGGTAGCGCAGTCCGCATTGATATTCGTCGCGGCGAGGTGAAACGTAAGCTCAGTGAGAATGATCCGGAAGTGAACCAGGAATGGATCACTGACAAGGATCGCTTCGCGTACCCCTGGTATCACCAGGATGACCGGCTCACGTTGCCACTTGTTCGCGTGGACGGCAAGCTTGTGCCAACGTCCTGGTCTGACGCGATTGATCAGGCAGCCCGCGGTCTTGCGGCTGCGAAAGACCGTGGCGTCGGCCTTCTTCCCGGCGGCCGTCCAGCGTTCGAGGACGCGTGGGCCTGGTCGAAGTTCGCGCGCACCATCTTGAACACCAATAACGTCGACGCGCGTTGGCGAGTTTCACACTCGGCGGACGAGGAAGAGGCTTTCCTTGGTGCAGTCGTTGCGGGACGGGGCCTTGGTGTCACCTACTCTGACCTTGACCAGGCGGGTCAGGTCCTGCTTGTTGCGTTCGAGCCAGAAGACGAGTGCGGCGCCGTGTTCCTGCGCCTGCGCAAGGGCTTCACGGCGGGCACGACTTCGGTCGCGACGGTTTCCCCATGGCTTAGCTTCGGAAACGCGAAGCTTGACGCCCAGCTTTTACAGGTGGCACCGCAGGACCAGGTCGCCGCGGTGGATTCCATAAAGAAGAAGGGGAAGAACGCAGAGCTGTTTGCAAAGCTCAGTGAGTCTGGCGTGATCCTTGTCGGGGAACGCGCCGCCCGAACCCCGGGCCTGCTTTCCGCCGTCCTGCGCCTTGCAACGCGCACGGGTGCCAAGCTCGCTTGGGTTCCCCGGCGGGCCGGCGATCGCGGCGCGGTTGACGCAGGCCTCCTTCCCGGGTTGTTGCCGTTCGGCCGCCCGCTAGAAGACGGTGAAGCACGTGACTCCATGCACTGGGGTGAGCTCCCAACCGGGCGTGGGCTTGATACTCACGGGATCCTGGAGGCAGCTCGGGCCGGAGAACTGGGAGCCCTGGTGACGGGCGGCCTGGACCTTCGCGACTGGCGGGACCCGCAGGCTGCGAAAGAGGCCATTGAGTCCGCTCCGTTCGTGGTCGCTCTTGAAGTTCGCCAAACAGACGTCACCGAGTTGGCAGACGTGGTGCTCCCCGTTGCCCCTCCGGCCGAAAAGAACGGGACGTTCATCAACTGGGAGGGGCGCTTGCGACCGTTCGGTCAGGCCATCGCGTCCAGGGCTCTGCCAGAACGCGAAGTCCTGGGCATGATCGCAGCCGAAATGGGTAGAGACCTAGGTGTCGACTCACTGCAACGAATCTATGCTGAGGTCAACCCGCTGATGATTTGGCGAGGCGATCGTCTGGGGGCACCCGGGGCCAAGCCCGCCGCTCAAGATGAAGTACCAGAAGGGTTTAGGCTCATTTCACACAAGGTGATGGTTGACCTGGGGCGCATGATTGACGGTGCCACAGACCTTCGCTTGGCCGCCCGGAAGCCCGTCGCGTTCGTTTCTGAGGACTCTCTGGAGAAGCTGGGCCTCAAGAACGACGACACCGTCCTGATCCAGGGGCCACGCGGAA
>CAYFRQ010000025.1:0-19255 GCA_964345615.1 uncultured Actinomyces sp.
GGACACGGCCACACCTACCACAGGGAACTGGTGGACGTCTGGGTCAAGCTCCTGGCATTAGACGAGGAGCAAGCCAGGGGAGCGGTAGCGGAAGGACACTGGATCACGCCAGAAATGAGGGTCAGTATAGGGGACGCGATCGAAGCTGACCTGGCCGGATACCACAAGGGCCTCAAGGATCCACCCCCTGACGAAAGCTAGAGCAGCTTCTTCTTTTCCATTCGCTTCAAAGCGAGCCAGCCGAACGGGATCCGCCCGTAGAAAGTCATCAGGCGGAACGAAACAGCAGCGGATAAAGCAATCGCCGGGGGGATCCCCGCGACCTGAAGCCCTGCGGTAAGGGCAGCCTCAACAGGGCCGATGCCACCCGGCGTTGGGATCACTGAGCCCAGCGCAGTCGAAACCAGGTAGGTGATTGCCAAACTAACCGGGTTTAAGGTCACCCCAAAGGCCGCGAGCGCAGCACCGAATGCCCCGATGAAACTAAGATTCATGAGCAGGTTTCCGCCGAAAGCAATAGCGAGTTGCCTGGGGTGACCCAGGACCCACAGGAGTTGAGGATAGGCCTGGTTCCAAGCGGGTTGCACCTTCGCTACGACCCAGCGACGCAACTTTGGAATGGAAAAGGCTGCGGCGACAACGGTCGCGGCCGCAGCAAAAATCCAAATGAGTGCCCGGGTCGGAAAGTCGATTTGGACAGACGTTCCTGTCGCAACGACCAGGATCAAAAGCAGCGTGACAGACGTTAGGAACTGGCTAATCTGCACCAGCGTTACCGTAGCCACCGCCACCGGCGTGGCAACCTTCTTCTTGCTGAGGTACCTCAGGTTGACCGCTGCTGGGCCGATTCCGGCGGGTGCCACGAGCGCCACAATGGACGCGGCCATCTGCGCCAGGGTGGTGTCACCGAGCCCTATCTTCTTCGGGGAGAACGCTACCAGCGGGATCGCAGCCGTCACCCAGGTGAAAGCGCCTAGCCCAAAGGTCACTACGAGCCACCACGGGTTTGAGTGCTTGACCGCGTCAACAACGGCTTCAAAATTAAGGCTACCGAACAGCACCACCAGGGCGCCCGCGGCGATGATCGTCATGATTACTGTGCGGGGCGAGAAGCGCTCAACCTTCAGGGGCTCCGGGGCCTGTGCCGTAGGGGCAATCAACGACATTTCGTCGCGTAGCTTCTCTAGAATGTTCGCCTTGCGAGCTAGATTCCTAAGAGCCCGCGGAAGGATCGCGCTCTGTAGCACCAGGCCCGTGGACAGAAGCT
The DNA here is from genome assembly GCA_964345615.1 of uncultured Actinomyces sp. Taxonomy (GTDB): domain Bacteria; phylum Actinomycetota; class Actinomycetes; order Actinomycetales; family Actinomycetaceae; genus Scrofimicrobium. The sequence goes on from CAYFRQ010000025.1 coordinate 1,268, forward strand.
CTGCCTTGCCCAGCCGCTTTTGTGCCGAAGCCATCGCACGTTCCGGTCCGACGACCAGGGAAAGGTAGACAAGCATCTGAGCGCAGTCGATCAGCCGAGTCAGGCCCGCTTCACCAAGGTCGCCGTGATTCCAGTCGAGGATCCACGGGTTCAGGAGTTCATCAACTCGAAGGGACTCGACGTCTATGTTTCGGTGGCAGATCCCCGCGGTGTGCGCAGAATGCAGTTGCCCCCACAGCTGATCGAGGATGGCATCCGAGATGTCGAGCCCGCTTTCACTGGCCTGGTAGAGGCTGATGACAGGAGGAAGAACCTCCCAGAACACGACAATCGATGTTCCTGCTCCCGCAAGCCCGGCAGGTCTGGAGGTCCGTACGCCCGTCCTAGAGGCTGCCGCGGCAGTCAGCATGACTCGCTCGGCTGCCGGTTTGGTGGCAGGAGAAACCCACCTGGAGGCGCCTTTTAGCCGGATGTTCTGCCAAACGTCATCTGCCATTGCAGCGAAGCCAACGTCGGGATCCGAAACGTGCATGTCCAGGACGCGTCCGTCCTCCATCCAGACTTGATACAGGCGTCCGCGGCCAGCATTAAACTGCGGAGTGACCTGAAACTCGGACCCAGAATCTTCAGCTGAGTGGATAGTCAAAGGGGGATGGATTTGACCCTGCCGCGAGTCCGGCGTTCCACTCCCCTCAACGACACGCCAAGTCTCCAGGGGCTCCTTAGTCGTATCCAGATCGACGCGAATGATCCGAACCGGTTGCAGCCCGATCTCAAGGCAGGCCTCCACCAGGTCGGTTGGGCCTGCACGCCCATCGTTAAAACCTGCGACAAGCCTTGCCAGGCAGCCTAGGAATCGCCCAAGAAGAACGGTGAGCAACATGCCTGGCACGGTCCCGGAACCACGAATAAGGGAGAAGAACAAGAGAAGCCACAGCCCCCACCACGAGTATCGGATGACAGCGTTGCTGCCGGCAGTTCCCGCAACGGTCCACATCGCTGCAAGCACCACAAAAACCAGGTTTACCGTATTCAGTTCGCCCGTGGGTGTGGAGACAACCAGGGTGTCCTTTAGGAACGAGGGAAGGTAGGGGGTGGCGAGTAGCAGGCCCCAGCAGACCAGGGCCGAAGACGCCCCGGTAAGCACTGTGTGGATGATGGACGGATACTCCGCCCGCCTAAGCAGACTGACCACCAGCGCGACAGGTGCGGCAATGACGAACAGCCCTTCCAGAACCGAAAAGGGTAGGAAGAGGATTTCGCGAATCACGTTTCCAAACGCCGCACGGAAATCATCCGCGACACCCTGCGTTGTCGACTGCGCGTAGATACCGATAAGCAGGACAAGAACCATCCCACCGAACACTGCCGCTGCTTCAACTGCGTCTTCTACTCGACGCTGACGAACCGGAATTCTGTCCGAAACTAGGACGGGAGCGTTCAGTCGTGGCTCAGAGATCAGACCCGCACCACTGAATGAAGCGAGGACTGGGGCACCCGTGTCTATTTGTTCCTTCGGTTCACTCGCCACGAAAGCGGACTCTGTGGCCTCCGGGGTTTCCCCGGAGGCTGCAGAGGCATCAGAACGTGGCATGGGTCTACCTTATCGGCGACCTCAAGGCCTGTTGGGACGCTGGACTCTGAGAGATGGCCAGCAATTTTCGCCCTCGCCCTAGCCACGTGAGGCTACGTCTATAAGCTGAAGTTTCAGCTGCTTCCCTCCACGGATAGGACGTGCACGTGCTCGGGTCCCGGTTCGCTTTTATCCCCTGCGTGTTGGCCGCAGCACCCGGCAGTGAAGAACCATGGTGGCAAACCGTGATCGGCTGGTTCAAGGATCCGGGTGACCTGCTTATCTCAATGGGGCCCTGGGTGCTGGTTGGCGTCGCGCTCATCGTGTTCGTCGAGTCTGGAGTTCTGTTCCCGGTCCTGCCGGGCGACTCGCTGATCTTCGCCGCCGGTTTGCTACACATTGCTCTGGGCCTGAACATGTGGGTGCTGATCCTTGTGATCCTGGTTGCAGCCTTCGCGGGTGCTCAGATCGGGTACTGGATTGGTCGCAGGTGGGGGCGTTCCCTATTTAAGCCAGACGCGCGAATCCTGAAAACCGAATACTTGGTGCAGGCTGAGTCCTTCTTTGCTCGGTACGGGGGGCGCGCGTTGGTGATTGGGCGTTTCATCCCGTTTGTGAGAACTTACGTTCCTCTAGCCGCCGGGATAGCGCACTTAAGCTACGGCAAGTTCACCGTTTTCAACACCCTCGGCGCACTGCTCTGGGGTGGGGGCGTGACGTGGCTTGGCTCGGCACTCGGGGAAGTGGAGTTCGTACACGAGAACCTGTCGATCATCATTGTCTTGATTGTTTTCGTTTCGGTTCTCCCCATGGTCTTCGAATACGTTTCCCACAAAAGACGCGAGACAAAGGCGCAAACTGACAAGCAACCCTCGGGCAACCAGTGAGCCCCGCAAACCTGCCGGCTTGGCTAGAGCTGACACCCCTTGTTGGCGCGATGGTCCTAGTTTGGATTGGGACGCCATACTTTTGGTTGCGGCAAGTGCGACTCCCGGTGGCGCTGTCCGTTGCGGTCGCCCCTGCGGTCACGACGTCGCTGCTTTGGCTGATGAGCCTGGCGTGGTACCAGGCAGGCTGGACGTGGTCTGGGGCCACAGTGCTACCCGTCGTAGGCGTCTTGGGAATTGTCGGGGGCCTGCTCTACCTTCCCTCAAGAGCTAGATCCCGTAGGTTTGCGCCCGGACATCTGGGGCTCGCCGCGGCGGTAGTGCTTGGGTGGGGGCTTGCTGCACTCCCCATGATGTTCGCCGGGAAACCAAACGATCCGGTGCAGCAATGGGACCCGACCTTCCACATGAACGGCGTTTGGGGCATCACCCAGTACGGGATCGCTGCACCCGGGCCAGGCCTCTCTCACAACTTCGGGGGAAGCCAGTCGAAGGAGTATCCAATCGCGTGGCACGCGTTCACGTCCCTGTTCGCCACGGGACCCACAACCGTGTCCGCGTCCAACGCCAGCGCTCTGGCGCTCATGGCGGTGTGGGTTATTAGTTCCGCTGCCCTGGTCTACTTCCTTTACGGGCTGTCGTTGGCGACCGCTGCGGCCGCCGTCGTCGCAGGTGTCCTTCCCTCGATGCCCGCGGATGCCCTAGGTGCTTACTCGCAGGCACCCAACGCGATGTCGGTCGCGCTAATGCCTGGAATAGCTGGCGTGGCAATCCTGGTTGGTCGGGAGCTTTCCACGATGCTGAAAAGGAAAGCGGGTCCGGGCGCGTGGCGACGCTGGCTGGTGAGTGTCGCCATCCTGGCAGGGGCAGCTTGGGGCGGTCTCCAGGCGCACCCGGTCATCGCTTTCAACCTAACCGTGTTCCTGGCACCAGCAGCCCTCGCGGGACTCGCGGGCCTGAGCTCTTGGGCCCTTCGAAACCGCAGAACCCTAATCGTTTGGGGAGCAGTGGCCACCGTGGTCGGGGCCATCGCCGTGATCGCCGCTGTCATGCTCACGCCCGAGGTCACCTCGATGCGTGCCTACAAGCGGTCTGGCGTCGACATCCCCACTGCACTGTCGCAAGTGTTGGTCCCGACCCCTCCCTTCCCAACTTCGATCGGGGTGCCCCTAACCGTTGGAACGACCGTGGCCCTGGCAATCGCCGGGTCGCTCTGGCTGCTGCTGGCGCGGCGCGGCCGCCCCGCCTGGGCTAGCTGGCCCACGGGCCAGGTTCCCGTTGCGTGGCCAATCTGGTCTTACACGTTTTTTCTGGTCCTGGTCTTCTTCGCGTACGGCCCGAACTGGGAGATCCGGAAATGGTTTGTGGGTCCCTGGTTCTCAGATGGCAGACGCATCATGGAACCCATGTCGCTTGCCTTGGTGATCTTGGCTGCCCTGGGCTTCCAGTGGATTGCGGACCGGCTCCGCACTGTTCTTGGGAAGTCGGCCCCGGCTTTGCTGGGCACCGCCCTTCTGCTACTCACGGGCCTGGGTGGACTGTCCGGGCGGACAGCAGCCTTCGCATCCGTCATGGACCCGGAGCAACTAGGAAAGTCCGGGATGGCCACGCGTGGCGCTCTGGATCTAATGTCGTCCCTGCCGGATTTGATCCCCGAAGACTCGGTTGTTCTTGGAGATCCGAAAGCCGGTGCCGCCTACTCGCAAATGATCGGGCAACGGGTTGCGTACTTCCCACAGCTGACACTTGTGAACGCTAACCGCGACGCCCAAGATTTCCTTTTGAGCCACTTTGACGAGATCGCCTGGAACCCGGAGGTCTGCGAGGTGCTCGCGGAAGAGGGCATCACCCACTTCTTTCAGTACCCCGACGGCTACTATTACGGAAGGCTACGGTCAGAGCGGGCGCCAGGTCTGTACCAGGTAGACACCGAGGTCGGGTTCGAACTGGTCGGAACTGGAGACGACGCCCGCCTTTATGAGATCACGGCCTGCAACTGAGCCGATGCCCTAGAGAAGAGAGCAAATGTCCGACAACTTGCGACACGAGGCCGCCACGAACTTCCCGGGACCTCCGCCCAGTAGTGACAAGTTCAAGATTGCTTTCCTGGGTCCCTTCGGGACTTTTACCGAGCAGGCTGTGTGGAAAGTTGCACCCGCCGGAGCTGATCTGATCCCGGCCACCTCTGCCTCCCGCGCCATGGACATGGTGCGGGAGGGGCTTGTCGACCGTGCCGTTGTCCCCATAGAGAATTCGATCGAAGGGGGCGTGAACGCGACCATCGACGCGCTCTCCCGCGGGGACTCCCTGGTGATCGTGGCGGAGGTACTAGTCCCAGTGCGTTTCGTCCTTGCGGCCCTTCCCGGCACCAACCTTGAAGACGTGACACGCGTTGGTACCCACCCCCACGCGTGGGCCCAATGCCGCAACTGGGCAGAAGCGAACCTGCCGGGAGTGACGCACGTCCCGTCAACCAGCACGGCTGCCGCAGCAGAGCTGCTCGGTAGCCTGACCGGATCAGAGGGGGAACTTCCGTTCGAAGCTGTGCTTTGCAACGCTACCTCGGTCGACCGTTACGGGCTGGCTGCCCTAGAGCAAGATGTCGCGGACAACCCCGGGGCCGTCACCAGGTTTGTGATGGTCTCCAGGCCCGGGTGGGCTCCGCCTGCGACAGGAGCAGATAAGACCACGATTCAGGTCGCGTTGCCCGACGATGAGGCCGGCGCGCTACTTTCCATGCTTGAGCAGTTCAGTGTCCGCGGCGTTAACCTGTCTCGCATCGAGTCGCGTCCGCTTGGCGGAGAACTGGGCCACTACGCGTTCTCTATCGATATCGCTGGTCACGTCAGTGAAGAAAGGGTGCGCGCAGCCTTGATCGGGCTACACCGCACCTGCCCAAAAGTAACGTTCCTGGGGTCCTATCCGCGAGTGGATGGTGTCAGGGCTGAAGTACGCCGGGGAACAAACGATGACGACTTTGTAGCGGCACGCGACTGGCTTCAAGGAATCGTGGGTTAGGGTCCGGAAGGCGACGTTTCAACAGACATCCTTGGCACGCGGACGATAAGCGCCCCCGGGTCCACGCGAACGAAGATTTTTCGGGCCGACCCGACGGGGTCTCCGTCGACCTGAATCGGTTGGGCCTTTGCCAGGTCAACACGCACCCTTCCCGCCTGACGAAACTGGATCATGCCCGGGTCGTTTTTGACGTTCACCGGTCTCAAACCTGCGCTCTGCCCAAACACTTTGACGGATAACAGAGCCCAGCCGACCAAGCCGCCACGAGTATCAATCGTGATCACGTCCATCTTGCCGTCATCCAGTGAGGCTTCGGGAGCTAGGACCGCGAACGGCAACACTCCGCAGTTCGCAAACAGGATGGTCCGGGCTTGTAGTTTCGTGCGTTCCTGGGTATCAGTCGACTCTTCTGCGGGGAGCACACCTTCTTTTGCCCCCAGGGTGTGCGAGTCGCGGATTGCTTCCTCAAGCGCCGCGGGGATCGGTCTTTGATGCTTTGTCCTGTTGCCACGCCGCTCCTCTTCGGCGTTGCGGTAAATGGTGACACTTGCCCTCATACGTTCGCGGCGAAGCGACTTTGTCGCAGCAACGACGTAGGCCGACCAACCGATCTTCTGCTTGAGGCTGGGATCCGTGTCTGCCATTGTCTGCCCGTCAAACCCCACGCCCGCGATGACCGTGAAAGCGTACTCATCACTACGCGGCTCGCTCACTCCTGCGGGAAGCTGACGCACACCTTGGGCACCCACCCTTCGAAGCAAGTCGCCCTCGGCCGGGAGACGCGACGCTTCACTCACCGACCCGGCACTCAACCAGGCCAAGTCCATGCGCCGGGACACAGGGGAAAGAGCCGTTACAAGGGCGGCGTCAAGTTCCAGAGGAATCCCCAGGTTTCTCGCTAGCAGGTTGCCCGTTCCCATCGGTAACAACGCCATGGGCACACCCGAATGCGCCATGCCGGCGCTGACCGCGCGCACCGTCCCATCCCCCCCGGCTGCGACCACGACCTTGGGATCAAAGCGAAGTGCCCGGATCGCCTGTCCGGTCCCAGGGTCCTCTACGGTCGTTTCGATCCAGACTGGTGGGCTCCCAGTCGTAGCGACCACGGCAGCCTCGACCTGCTCCTTGAACGAAGAGAAATCAGCCGGTTTCGTTGGGTTCACGACAACCCAGACGCGCCCCCTAGACTTCACTCCCCCGGCTTGCGCGATAGCCAGAGCCTTGGCCGCATCAATAGGTTCGCTCTGGTCAGTATGGGTTCGGCGCAGAACCACGACTACCGCTACCGCGGCAACGACCAGTACCACGATTCCAAGCCAAGCGAAGGTCGTCACCCAAGTCATGAATCTGAGGGTAGCCGCAATCCCTGAAAACCGAGAGCTTCGATCTTCAAGGCAAGCTCGCCGGCCCGCTACCATAGCGTCATGATTGACATTCGCTTTCTTCGAGAAAACCCAGACTCCGTCCGCGAATCGCAAAGACGCCGCGGCGAAGACACAGACCTGGTGGACAGGCTCCTGGAAACTGACACGTCCTGGCGAAGGAAGCAGCAAGAGTTTGAGACCCTCCGAGCCCAGCAGAAGGAAGTCTCACGAAGCGTCGGTAAGGCCTCACCCGAAGAGCGCCCCGTTGTTCTAGCGGCCGCGAAGACACTCGCAGCACAGGTGAAGGTCGCCGAGGAGCAAGCCTCAAAGCTCGAGACTGAGGCAAAAGAACTCAGCTTCAAACTGTCCAACTTGGTGGACCTTTCAGCGCCGGTCGGAGGACCCGACGACTTCCAAGTCCTTCGCCATGAGGGTCCAGCCCCACGCGACTTTGAATCGGAAGGCTTCACCGCTAAGGATCACCTGGAGATCGGAGAGGGCCTCGGCGCTATCGACATGGTGCGTGGCGCAAAGGTTTCAGGCTCAAGGTTTTACTACCTGTCTGGCATTGGAGCCCGGCTGGAACTGGCCTTGCTTTCCATGGCGGTAGACCAGGCAACGGAAAACGGTTTCACGTTGCAGATCACGCCAACCCTGGTGAAGCCGGAGATCATGGCTGGGACCGGCTTCCTTGGCGAACACTCAGATGAGATCTATCACCTGGAGCAAGACGACCTGTATCTGGTGGGAACGTCCGAGGTATCACTAGCCGGTTTCCATAAGGACGAAATCATCGACCTGACGGACGGGCCGCTGCGTTACGCCGGCTGGTCTACCTGCTACCGCAGAGAAGCGGGCGCAGCAGGACGCGATACCCGAGGGATCATCCGCGTCCACCAGTTCAACAAGGTGGAAATGTTCGTCTACTGCAAACCCGAAGACGCAGAAGCCGAACATCAGCGTCTCCTGGCAATGGAGGAACAAATGCTGGCGAAAGTTGAGTTGCCCTACAGGGTGATCGACACCGCCACGGGGGACCTCGGTTCCTCGGCCGCTCGTAAGTTCGACTGCGAAGCTTGGCTCCCCACCCAGGACCGTTGGATGGAAGTCACCTCCACCTCGAACTGCACCACCTTTCAGGCAAGGCGGCTCTCTGTGCGGCAAAGAACAGATGGGGGCGTGGAAACCGTGGCAACACTCAACGGAACCCTAGCGACAACCAGGTGGATCGTCGCGCTACTCGAAAATCACCAAAACCCTGACGGCTCAGTCCGTGTACCAAAAGCCCTGCAACCGTACCTGGGCGGTCAGGAAACCCTCAGTGTCAGCTAAGCGGATCCCTGAGGCAGAAAATGAGTAACGTCTTGTTGGTGCCGCCTCCGCACCAGGGTCCGCCTGTTCCCTATACGGACCAGTTGGAAATGGCTCGTGCGACTCTGCCCCCCACGCTGCCGCGGGAAGCCTCAAAAATCATGCTGGCGTTAGACGTGGACGGCACGCTTCTGCGACCTCAGGGAGCGAGTCCACGCGTTCGAAAGGTTCTCCACGAAGCATTGGAAGCCGGGATCAACGTGGTAATCGCAACGGGCAGAGGCATCGACTCGACCAGGCCCGTCTTCACGGAACTGAACTTGCCGGACGGATACTCAGTCTCCTCAAACGGGGCACAAACCGTCCATTGGGAGCGCCGCGGTGGCGCGGACAAAACCCAATACAACCCGGAGGTTCTAAGCGAACATCGTTTTCACCCTGAAGAGGCCGGTCGCGTGCTTCTGGAAGCTCTTCCCGGCCTGCTTCTGGGAATCGATGACGGGGCCTCGGGCATGTTGGTGAACCAGAAATTCCCCGCAGGTGAGTTGCTTTCGCGTGAGAGGGTGCTACCTGCGGAGCAGCTCCTACGGTCGAGGACACCCCGCATGGTGGCGAGAGCACCGTGGATGAGCCGAGACGATTTCAACGTCACCATCCGCGAACTTCCACTTGAGGATGTCAATGTGGCAGTTGGTTGGACAGCGTGGGCCGACCTTTGCAAACTGGGCGTTTCCAAAGCGAGCGGTCTTCAGGAACTCGCGGATTCTCTCGGTGTGAAAGCCAATGGAACCGTTGCCCTTGGCGACGGCACCAATGACATTGAAATGCTCTCTTGGGCAGGTCACGGTGTGGCGATGGGCGGAGCCACGGACGAAGTGCGCGCAGCAGCGGATGCCGTCACGGGCCCGGTCGACTATGACGGTGCTGCAGCCGTCGTAGAAGCCGTTCTGGAACGGGTCTAGTCGCCCTTGCCACGTCTATCGGTCAAAGGTTTGTGATCTGGGGACTGAGCGTTGGCCCGCAAGCGAACGACTAAGAGCACAGCACCCGCCGCGATCATTCCGATCAGGATCACAACGACAAACCATGGGACTTGACCTACCGCTTCTCCAATAACGTCGACGACGTCTCCCGGCTCACCGGACTGCGCTTGAAATACGTACATGCCCTCAGGATACGTGCGTGATAATCCACAGAACCCACAACGTCGGCGGACTGCAGACGGAACTCTTATGCTTGAGTGCACGGTTAGCTATGCACGCCGCGGCAGCGACGCGAGAAGGTAGGCAAGGTATGAGCTGGATCGGGTCCATCGAGCACAACAGGTGGCTATCACGCCAAATGCAGGCGTTATTGGAGCACGGGCGTGCAGCAATAGCACCCACCGGCTACGGGTACTTCAAGGCAGACGGGTCTCTTGACACAGACCGTCCCGTCGACTTGGCCATTACTGCCCGGATGACCTTCGCTTACTCACTGGGCACGCTCCTTGGGATCCCTGGATGCAGACGCTACTGCGACCACGGAATCAGGAGTATGCAGACCTATTTCAGGGACCGGGAGTACGGGGGGTGGTTCACGGCGATAGAACACGAACCAGACGCCGCCGGGGCAGGCGTTCCCTGGGCGGAAGGTGGGGATGAGAAGTGGCAGTATGCTCAGGCTTTTCTAATCCTGGCTGCAGCAACCGCAGCAACCGCGAACCGCCCGGGCGCCGTGGAACTGCTCCGCGACGCACTCGCTGACCAGGAAGCCCACTGGTGGGAAGAAGGACCCGGCGGGGTGGTCGACCGTTATTCCCGCGACTGGTCCGAAGATTCGGGCTACCGCGGGTTGAACTCCCTGATGCACACGAGCGAAGCCTATCTCGCCGCTGCGGAAGCCATTAGCGACCCCATTTGGGTTCAGCGTGCGGGCCGGATGCTACAGATGGCCTACCAGGAAGCGGAGGTCTTCGGCTGGCGCGCTCCCGAGCACTTTGACAGGAACTGGAAGCCTCTTCCCGACTACAACATAGACGAGCCGAACACCCCCTACTACCCGTACGGAGCAGTGGTGGGGCACGGGCTGGAACTGGCGCGACTTGGTGTCGAGTATCGCGGCGCCCTGCGTGAGCTGGGGCTCACTGAAGAGTGGGACATTCTGGACGGGAGCGCCAACCTGTTTGACCGGGCTCGAGCTGACGGATGGAGACGCGGGGGAAAACCCGGCTTCCTTTACACGACCACCCTGACGGGCGAGCCCGTCCTCACCGAGCACTTGCAGTGGGTCGTCAGTGAGGGGATCACCGCGGCCGCGAGTCTTCGTCAAGCGGTGCTGGATGACGGGGGAAGCAGTGGGGACGTTGAGCTTTACGACCACAGCTACCGTTCCTGGGTTGACTACCTGAATGACTACATGTTGCTTGAGACCGGGGTGCTAGCCCGCGTGCTCGATGCGGACAACGAGCCGACTGAAGGGACGATCCCGAGTCGACCTGACATTTACCACCCGATCCAGGCGATGCTCGCTTCACGCGTGCCCCTTTGGCCCCCGGTCGGTGCAGCGATTGGTAGAGGATTGCTCGATAAGCCTGCGGGCGCGCCACCCAGGCTTGTGAAGAGCAAACGGAGGTTCTCTCGCGGAGATCAACCGCTTTTGAGCTGGCGCCAATAGTCGCGACTCCACTTCTGGGCACGCATCTCCCGGACCCATGATCAGGGGTCGCGTAACCGCAGGCTTGAAAGTAGACTCGACTTTCGGGAGAGTTGACCGAGCGGCCGAAGGTGATGGTCTTGAAAACCATTGTGTCGAAAGGCACCGAGGGTTCGAATCCCTCACTCTCCGCAACAGGGCCGTAGGGCCACGTGCTTTAGAGGGCTGTGCAGATGGATGTTGAAGAAGCCCCCGCCGGGGGTCCTGTCCAAGAGGCCGAACGCATTCTTCAGCTAGCCCAAGAGATCGCAGACCAAGCTCGGCGGGATGCCGACGTCTATTCGGCTGCCCGTCAGCGTGAAGCCGACCAAGTGCTGGCAGCAGCCCGGCAGGAACTTGAAGCCGCAGAGCAGGCCCACCAGCACGCCAGAGACAAGGCCCAAGCTGCGGAAGCCCAAACTCTGCAGGCTCACGAAGAAGCCGGAGCCATCCTGGACCAAGCGGTCGTTGAACAGAATCGGCTGATAGTTGAAGGAAAATCCAGGGGCCAGCAAGCGTACGACGACGCGGTAGCCGGGCTCGACGGCCTGGTGAAGCAGGCCGAGCAAGAAGCCACCCGGAAAGTGCAAGAAGCTGAGGCAGAAGCGCAGCGGTTGCTTGAGGCAGCGCAGGCTGATGCAGGTGCGGCACGGCAGGAAGCACGTGAACGGCTTGACCGCATCGACCAGGAAATACGTGAAACTCAGGAGCAGGCTGCGCTGGAGGCCGGAACTCTCATCTCGGAAGCTCATGCGGAAGCCGAGCGGATCACTTCGATCGCTAAGGGCCGACTCAATGACGCCGAAAGACAGGTTGAGGAAGTTCTGGCGCATGCCCAGGAAGTCGCGGACGGCGTGGTAGCAGCTGCCCACAATGACTCGAAGCAGCAGATCGCCGAAGCACAGGCTCTGCATCGCAGGCTCTTAGAGGACGCAGAGAAGCAGGCGGAAGAAACGCGGCTGACAGCGACAGCCGTTCTGGAGGACGCGCAGAAACAGGCACAGCTCATCAAAGAGGAAGCACACCGGGAAGCAGAAACACATCGGCAAGCCGCAACAGCGAAGATGCAAGAACGCGCGGAAGAGCACCGACGGCAACTGCATCAGGAGCTTGAGGATGCCAGGGCCAAAGCGAGAGATTTGGAGAATCAGGCTTCAGAATCGCTTGCTAACTCGAAGCAACAAGCCGGCCAGATCATCGACCAGGCAACGCGAACCGGAGAGGCTCTCATAGCGGACGCGGAAACCAATGCGGAGACATCCAAGAAGCGTGGAAGAGCGCTGCTGGAAGATGCACAGAAACGCGCAGAGCAACTCAGAGTAAGCATTGCGGAGGACATCGAGCAGCTCAGAGAAGAGACCTTCGACTTTTCTCATCGAACACGGGAAGAAGCAATACGCACCCTCCTAGAAGCTCGCTCCCACGCCGAGCGCATCCACGAAGATGCTGAACAAATGCGTAGCATTGCCCGCAGTGAAACCTCTGAACTCGCAGCGATGAGGGAGCAACTGGCAGCTGAAATAGCGAGTATCTCCGGGGTTGTTGAAGCCCTGGCTGTTCCCATTTCTGCCAAACCAACCCAGACGACTAGCGGCCCGCAAGAACAACAGGAAGCGCAGGACACCTAAATGACTCAAATGAACTTTGACATTGTTCGCAAAGGGTACGACCCGGATCAGGTTGGCCAAGCCCTGGCCGCCGCTCACTCAACTATCTCTAGGCTCGAAAGCCAGCTGGCGGTGACACAGCAGGCGAACCAAACAGCCGCGGAAGAGGCCCACAGACAGAGGACCCTGGCGGACCACCTAGAGGCGGAGCTTGCCACAGCAAAAGCCGAGCTGACCGACCTCGCAACGTTAGAGCATGCCGACTTCACCCACCTGGGGGATCGGATTGGACAGATGCTAACCCTTGCGAAGGAAGAGTCCGATCACCTAGTCGCCAAAGCACGCGAACAGGCAAGGAAGGAAACGGAGCAGGCAACAGCTCTTGCCGAGCAGTTGCGTCAGGATGCTGAACGCGAAGCAAGCGACGCACGTTCTAAGGCCGAAGCGGACGCGGCTCGAACCACAGAAGAGGCGAACGCTTACGCGGACGACGTCCGAGCACAGATCCAAAGTGAGGCCGCGGCCGCTCGTGACGAGGCCGCAGCACTGATGGAATCTCAGCGAGCTGCCGCGACCGCCGCCGCTATCGACTTTGAAAAGACGCTGAGCGAACGACGTCAGGAAGCCCTCGACAGCCTCGAAGCTGACGTGGCAGCGCGTCACGAGGAGATAAACGAGGCCACGGCAAAGCTCAATGAGATCCGTGGGGAAGCTCAGAAGACAGAGTTCGAGGCTCGGGAACGCGCAGATGCCATCGTTCGGGCTGCCGAGCAACGGGGAGACGAGATCGTTATCGAGTCTCAGAATCGTGCAGATCAGGTGCGGGACAACGCGGAACGTGAGCTTGCTGCGGCGCTTTCTCGACGTGACTCGATCAATGAGCAGTTGGCCGGCGTCCGGCAGATGCTCGCAGCCTACGGGGCACCGGGCACGTCAGACATCATCGATGTAGGCGACGGCAGCGAGAGTGGGGAACCCGCTTCCGAAGGCCCGCAGAGCTCTGAGATCGAGCAGGCTGAACCAGAGGCTGACCAGGAATCTGCAGGGCAGTCCGCATAGGTAGCTGGAGGACACCCGGTTAGATCGGCATAAGGTCGGCGCGTTAGGTCGGCCTAGTAAGCGTCCAAATCAACGCACCCGCCGCACTAACCGTTGCAAGAACTACTGAGACGATGAGTGCCACTTGAAAGCTACCTGAAAGTGGCGCTGACAGTAGGCTCCAAGCCTGAATCACCACAGGTGCCAACGCGGGATCCAGCTCAACTGTCTCACTTGTGGCGAACGCGGGTATCTGAGTCAGAAAGTAGACCGACGCAAGACCCATGCCAACCGTGCCGGTGAGGGGGATCGCCCAGCGCCGCGGGCACGCGAACAATGCCAGAGCTACGGCTGCGATCGCCCCGGTAAAATACAGGGGCGCCGTGCCCACCAGAATCCGGTACCAACCCTGCAGCTGACCCATGTCTTGAAGCTGGAAGATGGGGACATCTTGGGCTGCTACGGGCATCAGGGTAGCAACCAGGTTGTACGGGCTGTCGAGGTCAGCTACGACCGCGCTAATAATGGGGTTCAGGTCCAGCGTGACCGTTAGGGTGTCGCCTGGAATCGGCACCGAGCTACTCAGTGCCGCAAGGACCTGCGAGTGAACGCTCTGTAGCACCTGGGCAAACATCTGGGTAAAGGACGGGGAGTCAACAAAATGTTGCGCCTGAGCTTCTGCCACACCGCGAGCCTCAACTGCGAGCGTGGCGGTCGCTTCTTGCAATGCCCCCGTGATGTCTATTTGGTCTTCAATCCCGAGGTAGTCGGCAAGGCCGGACAGCAGTGGAACGTCTTCTAGAAGGTCGTCAATCCCATGCGTCCACTGTTCTGCCTGGGAAGTGACAGGGTTTTCAAGCAAGTACTGCTCGACCACGTCGCCAACTTCTAGCACAATGACTCCCTTTAGGGTCTGGCTACTGGCAACGGGAGCTAGCGTCCTAGCAACCTGGGCTGTGTCCGCAACGTTCTTTGTGATCCAGTTAGAAAAAAGTGCCGCGGTAAGGCAGCTGACTGCGAGCAACACTGCAAGCAAAGAAACTATCCAGCGCGCCGCGATCACACCGCTTGTCCTGTACCAATGTCGGCGCTCAGTGCTGACCTGTACGCCCAGAAGGACCTGGTCCGCACCCTCATCCCCTCGGTACCCAACTGAACTCACGCGTCCTCCTTGTTTGTGTCCAAGTATGCGTGACAAAGTGCGTTGAGACGCAGACCATTTGGCACGCAGGCCGCTACACAACTACCATTAGGGGACCTGGAGACGTCGCATAGCCAGGTCGAGTGCGCCTCCCTGCTAAGGAGGTAGGGGCCTTTCGCCCCTCGAGGGTTCAAATCCCTCCGTCTCCGCTGGTCACCCGGTGTTTCGCCTGAGGCACCGGGGCTTTTGTTGCAATCCCAATAGTCTTGGTTGCGCCCCGCGCAGTTGCCCGCCATCCCTCCGCTGGCTGCGGGTTGCAGCCCGGAAGAGCCTCCAGAGCCTAGCTTTGTGGCTACAACCCGCGGCCGGACTGGAGCAGAAGGCAGGAAACGTGAACTTACAGTGGCAACCGCTTCGAAAGCAGGACGCTACAGCCTGGTCGGAGCTATCCGAAACTATCGCTGCGGCGGACCGGCACACCTGGACCATCAGCCCGGACAGTGCCGCGCATCGCCTAATGTCCCCCGATTTCAACCCTGCACTGGACAGCTGGGCAGTTTGGGACGGAGATCATCTGGTTGCCTACGCGACGTCCTCGATAACGGATGCTCCCAGGTTCGACGGGAGAGCCCACGCATACCTGTCGGGTGGGGTGCATCCCGATTGGCGCGGACAAGGGATCGGAACAGACCTCATCGTCAAGGTTGAAAAACGGGCGGCCAAGGCCCTAAACGAAAAGCACCCTGACGTTCCCAAAGTCTTGTTCATCGAGTCGGGGGACGACCAAGATCCAGCAATCACCCTCCTAGAAGAAAACGGTTTTGCGGCTTCCAGGCGATTCCACGACATGGAGCGTGCAAAGCCTTCTGCTGATGAGTTGCCTAACCTCTCCCAGCCCCACCCGGGGGTCACGGTGCGGCCACCCACCCGTGCCGATCAGGAGCAGGTGCGCTTAGCGCACAATGACGCCTTCCAGACTCACTGGGGTTCTGCGCCATCTAGCGTCGAAGAATGGGATCAGGAGTATGGCGACCAGAGCGCCAATTTGAACCTTTCAAGGATTGCGGTCGACGAAACAGGGCGGGTCCTGGCCTACGTGCTGGTGAACAACAGGAAGGTGGGGCGCCCCTACATCGAGTTGGTCGGTAGCCGCCAAGAGACCAGGGGAATGGGACTCGGCCGAGCAACGCTCAGCGAGTCCTTGAGAGCCATGGCCTACGACCCTTCGATTCGGTTCACAGGGCTCGATGTGGATGCAGAAAACCCCTTTGGGGCCGTTAGGCTCTACCGAGATCTAGGCTTTGAAATCACGCGCACGTGGTCGGCGATGGAGAAGCCTCTGCGCTAGTGCCGGTGGGCGAATAGCGTCAACAGAGACCCAGATCTGCGGCAACGGGCCCCAAGCCCTTCCTCACCTCCTTCGAGGCTTGCAAGGGCTTGGGGCCCGTTCTGAGATGTCGGCGGTGACGCAGAGCGAACTTAGAGGCGCTCCTTCAACCGGTCAAAATCGCGTTCCACATCTTTGATCTCGGCGGGAACGTTGCTGTCCGGCGCGTTCGGCTCCATGTTTTCGGCAACGACCTCCTTGTACTGGCGGAGGTTCGTGTACAGCTGATCGGTTAAGGGGTTGAGGCGGTTCTTCACGATCGTGTACACCTGGAAGACCAAGACTGCGACGTTAGCAAGTAGTGCGACGAACGAAACGGTGAACAGAGCGGCCGCGCTGTGTGACGTCTCCACCGCGAACTTCGAGTCACTGACGAACGCGGGCACTGCCATCGTGAACATCATCCAAAGGGCAAGCGTGTTGGCGCGGTGTTGCAGCCAGGCGCCCCGTTTGATGAAGAAAGCGGGAATGGTGCACGAAATCAGGAGTGCTAGGCCCGCGTAGAAGGAGTGGTCGCCAACGCAGTTGTAAACGTATGCGAAGTTCCACAGATCGTAGGCAATAATCCAGAACCAGAGCATGTCAGGCCAGATCATGTCCTTGGACTTATCGCGGGAGATAAAGATCCCGAACCAACCACAGATGGTGATCAGGTTGATCAGCCCGGCAATGCCGTTCATCCAGTTCCACGAACCGGAAAGCATGTAGACGCCGTCAACGACCCCATCGGCACCCATCGCGCCGACCTGGAAGTCGCGGATGCAAGCCTCAAGGATGTTGATTGCAAGAATCGCTGGGGGGAAGATCAGAACCCACTTGATCTTAGGAAGCTTTGGAAAATACCGGATAGCCATGAAGCCAAGGGACCCCGCAAGCGCCGAGTAGACCTTCACCCAGTGGAACCAGGTGCCAGTGGATGACCCTGCGCCAGCCGTTGTCGGCCACACAAAAATGGTCAGGATGATTGGCAGGATTATGAAGAAGGAGATTCCACCCCACTTCCACCTGCGGGTGACTTCATTCAGGCCGATGAGCGCGCCAAGGACGACGAGCCACATCAACCACGAATACCAAGGGATGGACTCGTAGAGAAACATTCTTCACTCCTGCGTGACTTTATTTTGCGAATAGTGGGTTCCCTAAAAGGCTAAAGGGGAGCTGGCAAAGTTGGCATAGACAGTTCTGCAAATGTGTCGCAAAGAGGCTCTGAGAGCGAGGATGGTGCCCGTGATCTAGCCTTGGTTTTGGGACGGTGGTCCCAAAAGAGACTCGGTTGAAAGAGGGTGGCATGGGCCGATCGACGCGACAAGCGCTAGCGGCTGCGCTGATGAAAAGCCTTGCAACTACCCCTCTGGACAAGGTGACCGTTTCAGCTTTGTCAGCGGACGCGGGCATCACCCGGCAGACCTTTTACTACCACTTTTCAGACACCTATGACCTGGCGGTTTGGACGTTCGAACAGGGAGTAGCGAACCACATCATGGAGCACGCCTCGTACGAACACTGGGCCAGGGGCTACAGGACGCTACTTCTTTACCTGGACCGCAACTTCGAGCAGACCTGTGCGGTATTGGGCTGTCTCACTCATCGTGACCGCGATATTTTCTTTCTGGACCTGTTCCGCCAGATGATGGAAGCTGTGGTCAGCGAGTTGGAGACAGGGTTGACCGTGCCCGCCGAGTATCGCCAGTTCGTGATTGACCACTACGCATCCGTTGTCTTGGGCCATTTCTTACGTTGGATCTCCGAGGATGTTCGGCAGGACCCAAACGTTCTAGTGCCAAGAATTGAGAGGATCCTGAGGGGAACCGTGCGGAAGGCGTTAGAGGAGTTTTCGAGGGAGTGAACCGCGGGGGCGTGAGCTTCGGAACAGCTACGCCCCAAAGTTGTCCATCGGGGGCTTCGATCAATATACTCGTGCAAGGTAACAACAAGGCGCCTGTGGCTCAATGGATAGAGCATCTGACTACGGATCAGAAGGTTGGGGGT
>CAYFRQ010000026.1:0-18367 GCA_964345615.1 uncultured Actinomyces sp.
GGCCCCGAACAACCTTTGAAGAACCACGTTCTCTCGTTCCATTCGCTTGCTCCACCGCTTTCCTCCTCCTTCTTTCTTCTTCAAACTACTCCCAGATCGTTAGCTTAGCTTAGCTAGTTATACTTTCCGCATGCAATATGAGCAGCTTAGATTACACTGGGATTAATGTGGCGGAGTCGCTAGTATTGGATGCAAGACCGGCTAGGGAGGTGGCGGTGTTCGACATCGACTCAGTGGATCCGGCAGGCGAGCTCATTGACCGGGCGAACGTGTCTGCGTCGGATCTGGAACAGATCGGCCAGCTGATGAACGCTCTTTCTGACCTTCGCAGGGTTGAAGATGAGCTAGCAGCCGCGTCCAGTAGGTACATGGAACTCAACCGGACTGACATGAGGGCTCTCCACTACCTGATCGTCAGTCAAAACCGTGGCTCCATCGCCACACCCAGCTCCATCGCCGAATACCTCGGCATTTCGGCTGCTTCGACAACCAAGCTCCTTGACCGCCTCGAAGCGGGGGGTCACATAGTGCGCAGCCCGCATCCCAGCGACCGGCGGGCTCTAGAGATCACGATCACCCCGGAAACCAGGGCAGCAGCACTCGACACCGTAGGGAAACATCAGGCCCGGCGTTTCGGCGTAGCGTCCGCGCTCAGCGCGAAAGAACGTCAGATCGTGCTTAACTTCCTTCGGGACATGACCAGGGAGCTTGACGTCGCGAACGCTGCCTGGGCCCACAATGACCGGTAGCTGCGTCAGCACTCAACAACGTTGACGGCTAGGCCGCCGACCGCGGTCTCCTTGTATTTGGCTAGCATGTCTTGACCAACTTCCGCCATGGTCTTCACTGCCGTGTCCAAGGAGACGCGGTGGTGCCCGTCCCCGGAAAGTGCCATGCGGGCAGCCGAAATCGCTTTCACGGCACCGATCGCATTGCGCTCAATGCAGGGAATCTGCACCAGGCCAGCAACCGGGTCGCAGGTCAAACCGAGGGAGTGTTCCATCGCAATCTCAGCGGCGTTCTCAACCTGACCGGGACTCCCGCCCATTGCCTGTGCCAGGCCCGCAGCAGCCATCGCTGAGGCAGAGCCGATTTCCCCTTGGCAACCAACTTCGGCCCCCGCAATCGAGGCGTTGGTCTTGATAATCGCGCCAACAGCCAAGGCGGCAAACATGTAGTCCTGAACCGCGCTCTCTACCTCTGGGAATAAGTCTCTGAGAGCCTCCAAGTCGGCGAGGAGAGGGGGATCCAGGTTCTGCAGCCCACCGACCTTCGACGCCGCGACAGAGACTATGTAGTGCGCTAGGACTGCGGGCACTACTCCCGCGGAACCGTTAGTCGGAGCGGTCACGACTTTGTGACCCGCAGCGTTCTGTTCATTTATGGCCAGAGCGTAAAGGGAGACCCAATCAAGGAGAGCCAGGGGATCCGGCGCAGATGCTTCGAGCTTCTCCCGCAACTTTGCAGCGCGGCGTGGAACCCCCAGCCCACCGGGTAGCACACCCCGGCCGCGGCACCCCTCATAAATAGAGTCGAACATGGCTCGCGTGATGCCCCGGGTCAAGCCCCGAAGCTCTTCGCCGGAGCGCAGCACCAGCTCATTGGCCCTGATGACTTCGGCTATCGACTGCCCAGTTTTCGCGCACAGCGCCAGAAGGTCGTTCGCCCCGCAGAACACGAAGGGGATCGGGGCCTGCGTGCCCTCGGGCTGATCCAAAGAGACCGGCGCTTCGCCTTCCGCCTGCACGGAAATGAACCCCCCACCCATCGAGTAGTACGTCAGAGAAAAACCCTGATGTTGTCCCTCGGCGGGAGAAGCTCCGGTGGCGCTAATGCGTAGGGCGTTCGCGTGGTAAGGAAGTCGAGTACGAGGTTCGAAGATAATGTCGGCTGACGGAGAAAAAGGAACTTCGGACCCACCCAGCAGCGTTAGTACAGGGTTTTCAGCAAGCGTTGCCAGAACGCCGTCGATCTGGCTCGAAGACACGTGCTCCGGTTCAGCCCCCATTAGCCCCAGGACGACGGCGCGATTCGTGCCGTGGCCGATCCCAGTTGCTGCAAGAGAACCGAACAGTTGAACCCGTAGCTCGGCGGGTTGGAACCCGTTTTCAAGAAGGGCTGTTGCGAAGTGTCGTCCGGCACGCATCGGACCGACGGTGTGGGACGAGGACGGCCCAGGGCCGGGCCTGAACAGGTCGGCAAGACCAAGGTCAGAAGCAGGAGTCGCGGTCCCCTTGTTTTCGAACATCTCTTCGGCCATATTCCATTGTCTCCGAGTCCCCCCTTTCCCGAAAGTGGAAAACTGGCCCTGGTGTCCAGTGCCTGCTCACGTTCGCGGTTACCCTTGTGTTGCGCACTACTATTACCGAGTAGCCGAAGAAAGCTGAACCGATGTCCCACTCCGCTTCGAAAGCCCACCCGCTAAAAGACGCTCAAGAACAACTGGCGTCCGCGATCGAGTTCCTGGATTACGACCAGGGAACCTACGACATGCTGGCCGCCCCCGCCAGGGAGCTGTCGGTTGCTGTCCCCTTCCGCACCGACCAGGGAGAAATCCAAGTGGTCCACGGCTACCGAGTGCAACACTCGTTGGTTCGAGGGCCAGGGAAGGGAGGCGTCCGCTTTAGTCCCCATGTCGACATTGATGAGGTTCGCGCCCTGGCAATGTGGATGACCTGGAAGAGCGCGCTACTGGACCTGCCGTTCGGCGGTGCTAAGGGAGGCGTCGCGATTGACCCTTCAAAGCACTCGAGGTCCGAGCTGGAGTCGATCACGCGTCGCTACACTTACGGACTGCTTCCAATCCTGGGAGAGCAGGTTGACATTCCAGCCCCCGATGTCGGGACCAACGCGCAGACGATGGCCTGGATGCTCGACACGATCTCCAAGGCGGAAGGCCGCGAAGCCCTTGCATCCGTCACAGGGAAGCCCGTGTCGCTCGGTGGCTCCCTTGGTCGCGCTGAGTCGACTTCCCGGGGCGTTGTCTACACTGCGCTCTCAGCAATGGACACCATTGGCATGAAGCCGGCGCAGACAACTGCGATCGTGCAGGGCTTCGGGAAAGTCGGTCGGGGAGCTGCGAAATTCCTACACGAAGCAGGAGTCAAAGTTGTCGCGGTCGCCGACGTCTTCGGGGGTCTATACAACGACCGTGGGATAGACATCCCCAAGCTCGAACAACACGTGGATCAGACCGGAAAGGTAGTCGGATTCCCCGGGGCTGATGCCGTCGAAGCGTCAGGAATATTGTTCTTGGACGCGGATCTGGTCGTTCCCGCTGCGATCGAGGGAGTCCTGACCGGGGAAAACGCCGACCAGGTCAAGGCGAAACTGGTCGTGGAAGGAGCGAACGGCCCAACGACCCCTCACGCGGACAAGCTCCTAAACGAAAAGGGGATCCTGGTCGTTCCCGACATCTTGGCGAACGCTGGAGGCGTCGTCGTGTCCTACTTTGAGTGGGTCCAATCCTTGGCCTCATATTGGTGGACTGAAGACCAGGTCAACAGCCGTCTGAAGACCCGGATGCGGTCCGCGTGGGAGAGCGTCAGCGACTTCTCTGCAAAGAACGGACTTAACCTCCGCGAAGCAGCAACCGTCATGGCAGTGAAGAAGGTTGCCGACGCCCAGAAGTTGCTAGGCGTCTACCCGTAAGGTTCCCCTCTAGTCTTTGCTGAGAGCTTCCGTTGCTCGCTGCACGATTATGGGCGCCATCGTGTTCCCGTATGACTGCGTTACGTGGTTGGTGTCCAAATAGATTTGTACGTTCCCTGCGATGGTAGGGCAGACCTCCCCGTCGCAGTACAGGTCCATGACGTCGACGTAGTAGAAGTTTGGGATGTCAAGCAGAGGGTCGGTAAGACCGTCCGCAGCAAAGAATTGACCGCGTTCAAGTAGGCAGCCGCCGTAGGGCATTGTGGGATCTTGCGAGGATGCGCACTCGAAGAGGTTCGAGTAGGTGCGAAGGTTGTCCCGCACGCCTATAACGGTTGCTCCCGTGGCCGTGATCTCTCGGATTAGGGTCTCAACGTCGTACCCAAGCCGTTCCTCTGGACTGTCCGCGCTTGTTGCCGTGACGATCAGTAAGACGTAGTCAAAGTGATTGTCCTTCACGTACTGCAGGACGACTTGGTTGTGTCCCTGACAGTCAGAGGGGGTGTTCGGGTCGGGCATGGACCAGGGACATCCGGCCTTGAGGGAGGCCTCGACGTAAGAATCGGTCTGGTCCGCGAACAACCTGGCTGCGGGCATTAGGACCTGCTCTGCGTGTGAACTCCCTGCGACAAAAATGCGACTCGTTGCCTCGGGGTTTCCGTGGGCGTGGCAGCCTGTTTGAGGGTACTGGTATAGGACCTGACGGGCCGGGTCGGAACACCTGCCGTCGTACATCACCCATTCATCATCGAGCGTGAGTGGTCCGGGGATCGCCTCCCCAGAGAAGGCGAAGGGGCCGGGGTAGGTCATTGCCGCCGCGCCCGGGTACCCGTTCAGGGCCGGAGGCGGTTCTGGTTCGGCTTCAGCTTCGTCTTCTGACTGTGCTGCGCCGGGGGTGGGGGGACCCGGCTCCGCCACGAATGTCGGCTCGGGCTCGTCAGGCACGCTCGCTTGGGCGGCAGCGGTTTGCCAGATCCCGGTTTGGACCGTAAAAACGGCCGTGAGTGAGACCCAGAGAGTGACGCCGATGATCTGCGCCTTACGACCCGACGTGTTTGCCCAGGGCAACTTTCGAATCGGGTCATCTACGAAGCGAGTCAGGAGGTAAGACAGAGCGATTGCAATTGCCATGAGGACCAGCCCCTCAACAACGCTCAGGCTCTCATGTCCCACAGAAGCCAGGTATAGAACGAATAGGGGCCAGTGGACCAGATAGACGGCGTAGGACATGTTGCCCAGGGCGACAAGTGGTCTCCAAGAGAGAACCCTGCCAGCGCCGACTCCATCCTTTGAGAACAGCAGAATAGCGCTCGTGGCAAGTAGCGGGACTGCAGCCATTGGTCCGGGGTAGGACCCAATCGACACCAGGCAGTAGACAAGTAGGACTCCCAGTGCGACGGCAGCAACGCGGCGGGCCCACTTTGGTTTCAACCTAAGTCTGGTTGAAAGGGCGGCGATCGCCGAACCAAGGGCGAACTCCCAGATGCGCGCACGCGTATCAAAGTACGCGGCTCCCGTTATAGGGGTTGTGAGGACCCACGTTAGGGAGAGTGCGGTTATCCCGGTGAAACCCAGGAAGATTGCTTTTCGGACGGACCAGTCAAAAGCTCTGGCGACTAGGGCCAATAGGGCCATGATGACCGGCCACGCCAGAAACATTTGCCCCTGCATGGACATAGACCACAGGTGTTGCAAGGGGCTGGACAGCGCGTGGTTCTCCGCGAAGTAGTCGGTGGCCACGTGCGCTAAGAGCCAGTTTTGCCAGTACGTCAGGGAAGCAAATGCCTGGTCTACGATCGGCTGCCAGCGGTTCGCTGGCAACACCAGCACGGAAGCGAACAGGGTCAGCACAACGACCAGTGCCAAGGGCGGGAGTAGGCGTTTGAATGTGGTTGCCCATCGGTCCAGAATGCCCGGCTCCGCTCCCGCTTCTGTGCGCCTGATGAAGGACGCGGTCATCAGGTAAGCAGAGATCATGATGAAGGCATCGACGCCGATCGGTGAGCCTATGAACCAGGCGTGGAACAGCATCACCTGGAGCATCAGGAGGGCACGTAAGCCCTGAATGTCAGTCCGACGCGTCCTTGTAGTCGGCGCGTCGGGAGCTTCGTTAGGTTCGGGACCGTTCACAAGCGGAACAGCCCTCGCTTCCACGAAACCTCCCTCACCTAGAACACAGACACACCATTCTACGAGGCTCCCGTCCGCCCGAAGCATCATCGTGGCTAATCTCGCGCCCCAGGCGAGGTCGTTGCGCTAACCTCAAAATACGTGGCAATGGTGCCGCGGCATCGGGTGGAGGCATCGTGAATACTGAAATTGGGAGCGACCCCGACCAGGCGGCCGTAGCTAACCCTGAAACTGCGGCTGAACAGTTACAGCTAATCGCGTCCAGGAGAGCTGATCTTCACCAGGCGATCTTGGAACACCCAAACACCTACCCGGCGCTCTCAGACTGGATCCGTGCCAAGCAGGTGCCTTCTTCCCTGCCTGCTCCGACTGGGTTTCCGGCTCCGTCTGGCCTGCCTGCTCCGACTGGGTTCCCCGCTCCAACCGGCCTTCCGGCACCCTATGGAACGCCGTCTGCACCGCCTGACCAGAAGAAGGTAAAAAAGCGCAAAATCGCGCTCATATTGGGGATTGCTGGAGCCGTCTTGCTTTTGGCACTCATTGGCTTCCTGGTGTGGTGGTTCTTTCTAAGGGACGATGGTGAGTCGGACTCGTCTCAGGCCTACGCGGCCCTCCCGGAAATCGGAACTGTCGTTGATGTCTCGACTTTCGGGCGCGACATTCGCATCGTCCCGATTGGTCCTGATGACAACGCCTCGTACAAATCTGGTGGGCTTCGCCTAGTTGGACTGCGTGGCGCGCCCGGAGACGCCGTTGCAGCCATTGATCTCGATGCTGGCCAGGTTTTGCCGCAGTGGATCGTTCCAATCAAAGCGACTGTTGCACAGTGCGTCTTGGAAGGGGAAATCCTGGACTGCGACACGCAGAGCTACCACGTGACCGCGCAGGCGCCTGTGCCCACCAAAGCTGCGAAGGGTAGGGCAAGTCTTCAGCCCGCACGTCCCCAGAGCGTCCTGGTTGGCACCGCCGCAGACGGAGCGTTGGACTACGGTCTAACAGGCGGGGACCTGATCGACGAGTCGGGTGACACCATCGTCGAACTTCCGGACAGCGACGGCCCGTACTACGGGATCGCACCGAGCAAAAAGGGACTTCCCACCCTGATCTCAGATGGTCGGAACATCGTAGCGGTGAAAGGGTCAAAGGTTCTCTGGACCAAGACTCTGTCCGCGGGCGCGTCCCAGGTGAACGGTTTTGAGGAAGGGCAGGAACCCTCGTGGAAAGTCGAGGGCGAGGTGCTCCTGGTAGCTGAGCCGGGCGGGGTCATGGCGGTTGACATAGCTACCGGGGAAGAGCTCTGGAGGATAGACACCCCCGTCGTGTCTTGGCAGGCAGACCAGGGGAGCCTAGTGATTTCGCAGGGGACCTCCGTCGTGGTGCTACCCTTCCCAGACGACGACCAAGGTAAGCCGGCCGACCCCTCGCAACCAGAGGACGCCAAGCCGGGCGGGAAGCAGCTTGTTATCGGAGAGGCGCAGGGCGTCCCAGAACTACCTACCGCTGACGAACTGCTGGATTCCTACATCGAACTTCCACCCTCGTGCCAGGACGAATCCGGGCTGGCTGAATCACGTTCTGTTTTCGAGAGTGGGGTGGTGAACGGCGACCAAGGAACCGTGGTGATGACGGGTGCCGGGGCAATAGTGATGGCGGGCGAGCTCGCCACAGTCATGTCTTTCGAATGCCGGGGACAAGGTGGCGATCCTGTGCCCGCGGTTGCGGCCTACGACATGGAAATGGAAATGCTCCAGGAGCTTTCCTTCTGGGACGACCTAGCAGTGATGCCCTGGATGCTTTCGCTTGATGGTGTGCGAGGTGAGGGTTCTGCCGCTCAAATAGTGGTGAGCGCAGAGGGCGGGAAGCTCTGCCCGGACTGCTCATCGGACGCCCAGGTTGAGATGCTATGGGATGGCTCAAACTTCGTCACCACAAGGGTGGGTGACCCGCCCGCGAACTGGCGGGATCTAGGGAACGCCGTGGAGATTCTGGTCGGGGACCAGTTCGTGGACGGCGGGAGTAGCGAGGCGGCCGGACTTTCTCCCGCAGATCTGGCCAACATAGAACTCAGTTTGCCCATGGCTCCAGGGGTACCCGATTCGCCATACGTTACCCGTTCTTTCCAGAACTACTTTGCTGAAGACTGGGATGGCGGTGCCGTGGACACCCAAATTGTTGCCGACGAAATCTTTAGTGCAGTGATCGGTGGGGAGCCGTTCCTGTTCGCACCGATTTGGACTGCGAGCGATGGTTACGGCGGCAGCCTGATTGGGAGCATCTGCGCAATCTCGGCAGATGCAGTTGCCTATTGCGCTCCAATCCCGGAAGGACTGGGGACCAGCTTCATTGCCGCCGCGGACCTTACCGTCAGTGGCAACGAAGTCACATATGCCCTGTACACGGAGTCTGAGATCCCCGTGTCGTGGATAACGCAGTCCTTTGACGGGGAGCGGTTCACCCTGATCAGTGACAATCGTTAGGGACGGGGATTCTTCGCGGGGTGCTCTGAAAGGATCGAGACTCGGTTGTACGCGTTCATGGCGACGGCCGTCCATTCGGCGGCTCCGAACGCGGCGTCGCCAAGAATTTCGCGGGCCCAGGCGAGGTTTTCCTTACGGGTCTCGACGTCTGGGAGCTCGGTCGCGGCCTCGCCAATCGTGAGTAGAGCGCGCTCGACGTCGGTGAAGGCTCTTGTGTCCCGCCAGGCCGGCAAGAAAGCAAGGAGTTCCTGAGGGATCCCCGCTGCTACGGCCTCACGTGAATGCAGGTCCAGGCAGTAAACGCAACCGTTCAGCTGAGAGATGCGGACAAACATCAGCTCAAGCAGCCCGCGGTCAATGCCGGCCTCAGCCGCGGCTTCGTTTGCTGCGTGACCGAAGGAGTTTAGTGCGCGCCAGACGCGGGGATTCGACTTGTCGAGGAAGAAACGGCCTTTTTTCTGTGTCATGGAGCCAGGCTAGCGTAGCAACTCAATGCATGCTACTTGCGGTATATGTCCGCCCGAGTATTCTTTGCATTTGGAAGTCTTCGAGAACGCGATGCTCTGGAGGTCAGGGATGAACGGCCGTGAAAACATGGTTTGCAAAGCGCTGTCTCATCCGCTTCGACGCCAACTGCTTGCGGGGTTGGTGGACGGCGAATGTGACGTCTCAGTAATGCAGAAGCAGTGCGGTGCCGACCAGCCGACCGTGTCAAAGCACCTGGCTGTTCTCCGCGAGGCAGGGTTGGTGACCGTCCGGACATCCGGACGAAGAAGATGCTACACATTGACTAGTCCCGAGTTGGTCCGCGAACTGCTCCAAGCACTATCCAAGCTTTCCCTTTTCCCAAGGCCGGAGGGGTGCCCGCAGTCGCCAGACAGGGACGCCGCAGCAAACGAGTCCCCTCTCAGTCTTCCAGTGGGTTAGGCTCCATTCTGGGAGGATGTTCGGCAAAGTCGCCTGTCGGACCACACCATGGTTGAGCTCGAAGAAGTGGGGAATCAGTCGCCAAGCACGCGAATGAAGCTTGCGCGCGGCTATGTTCGCTGGCTCAGACGTCGGAATCCCGAAGCTACACCAGCAGAAATCGTTGCGTCCCTCGAAAAGCACTACCTGTCCTCTGTCATGGCCGCGGGAGCGGTTGTGTCAGCGGGGGCGGTAGCCGCGACCGTAGGTGTTGCAATGATGCCGTTGCCGGGATCTTCAAAAGCGGCGTCTGCGGGGGCGCGGGCCGGCACTAGCGCCACTAAAGCTGCTCTGAGGCGTGCTTCCAAGATCCTGGCATTGCGAGGCGTTCGCACCGGGGCTCAGAAGGCTGCACTGATGCTACCCGCGGGAGATCAGCAACTGCAGTTTGAGCTAACAGCACTCTTCGGCTTAGCACTGGCCGAAATCCACGGGATGAGCCTGGACAAAGATCAGGCAGACGTGCTGGTGTACGGACTCTCGAATCGCAGGTTGAGCCAAGGCCAGATTGCCCAGCTTGCGGTGGAACTTGCCAGGGCTGGATCAGGAGTGGTTCTGGAGCCAGCACCCCCCGACCCCGGTGAGTGGACCAGGGTGCTGGCGGGGGCACTCCCTGGAGGGGCAGCGCAGCAGCTGCTCATGTCGATTCAGAGTGAAGACATCTACCCGGTCGCAGACAAACTTAGCGATAGGCAGCAGGCAGGTGTCGAATATGGGATTGCCGCAGTAGCTGGTGGAGCCTCTAAGTTCGCGTTTGGCAAGGACGTGGTCGAAGCTAGCAGGCACGCGTTCCCTCCCCCTCCGCTCGAATTCACCGAGATGGTAGGGGATGACGACCAGGACCTGTTAGGTCCAGAGGAGGGCGCCACCTCGAAGGAGTCCTGGCGTGCTCTAAGAACGTTGAAGGAAAGCGCCACTAGCGCCAGCGGTTGGGTGAAACGCAGCGCCAAAACCGGAGTGCAGGCCGCGGGGTCAGTCGGGCGTAGCGTGGCAGGCGCTGTAAGGCGAGGTAAGCCCACCTAGGTGCTGGCACTAGATGTTGGCCGGGAGTGACCTGGGCCGAACGACAGTCCAAAGGACTGTCGCAGAAACCGCTGCGGCAATCGCCATCATCCCGGCCATCGGGCGAGCCGAGTCCACTCCTAGGATGCCGATGATCGGCGACAGGGCCCCTGCCAGACCAAAGTTGACAGCTCCTAGCAGACTGGCGGCAGTCCCGGCCTCAGCGCCGTGATCCGCAAGGGCCAGGTATTGAACCGTTGGAAAAGTGAAACCGCACATCATTATGAAGAACCACAGGGGGATGAGTGTGCCCCACATTCCGAGGCCAACAGCGGAAAGCACGAACATTAGGGTGCCCAGGATCACCTGAGTGATTGTGGTGAATGCAAGCACCCACTGGGGCGCCACGATCCCCCGATGGATTAGCTGCGACACCGTCTGAACGCCGATGATCACGGCGATCGAGTTCACGGCAAAGGTATACCCGTACTGCTGTTCGCTCATCCCAAACGTCTGCTGGAAAAGGAACGGCGAAGCGGATAAGTAGGCAAAAAGGGCCGTGAAGTTCAAGCCTGCCATGGCTACCATGCCGAGGTAGGTGCGGTCGGTGAAAAGCACGTGGTAACGCGATCTCAGTGAGCGAGTGTCCGAACTCCTGACCTCTTTAGGGAGAGTTTCCTTGATAAACAGCGCGACTGCCACGGAAACAAGCGTGCCGTATGCCGCTAGAACCCAGAAGATTCCCCGCCAATCCATGATGGCTAGAAGCTGTGACCCAACAACTGGTGCGATGACGGGAGCCAGCCCATTCACAAGGGCGAGCCTGGACATCATCTTGATGAGGTGCCGTCCGGCGAACAGGTCGCGGACCATTGCCATGGATACGACACCGGAGGCTGCGGCCCCGAACCCCTGCAGGACACGAAAAATCCCGAGCACCAGGATGGTGGGAGCGAGCGCCGCCGCCACTGAGGCTGCGATGTGCAGGATGGCCGCAACCACAAGCGGAACTTTTCTGCCGACGCGGTCAGAGAGGGGGCCGACAACTAGCTGTCCCACGGCGAAACCCACTGTCGTTCCAGTCAGGGTCAACTGCACCATTGCGGGATCCACTCCGAAGCCTGACTGGATGGCTGGGAACGCCGGCAAGTACATGTCGATCGTGAACGGCCCAAGCGCCGTCAGGGTGCCTAGCACCAGGATGTAGACCAGTTTCTGCCTGCTGGAGAGTAACTCGCCCTGCGCTCCATCGTGTTCGCTCAGTTGCCACCCCAGATTTGGTCGGAAGGACTTTAGCCTCGTTTGTCTAGTTCCATGAGCCTACTTGGAAAGCCCACCGATCCAGATCATGGACCAGGCGTGAGGGTCGCCACACCCCGTGCTAACTTTTCGGCCATGCGTGTAACCGAGATTGTGAATGCTAAAGGCAGTGACGTCCACTCGCTAGAATCCTCCGCTAGCGTCACCGAGTTGGTCCAGGAACTAGCTGAAAACAAGATAGGTGCCCTCCTAATCATGGATGGCGACCAGCTTGTGGGAATAGTGTCAGAGCGAGACGTGGTTCGCTTCGTCGCGGGAGGCGGGGACCTGAGTGCACCGGTCGGCGACATCATGACCACGGATGTTGCAACCTGCTCCCTGGATGATGAGATCGAAAGCCTCGCCACCGTCATGACGGGAAAGCGAGTACGTCACCTTCCCGTTGTCGAGGACGGAAAAGTTCTTGCCATAGTCTCGATCGGGGACGTCGTGAAAGGGCGCCTCGATGAACTGCAGGCTGAAAGGGACCACCTGGCTGACTACGTGTCTAGCTAGGTCCGATTCCCACGCGATGGGACAACTGCGCTCACCCACGCGAGTCCAAACTACACTCTCAGGATTGTCCGGGGTCCTCGGCCTCCGGGATAGACACGGAGCCGAAAGGTACGACCATGAAGAAGACGACACCTGTCCTGGGGATCATTGCAGCCGCTGCACTGGCGCTGGCGGGCTGCGCAACTGACGCGACGAAAACAGACACCCAGAGTGAGCCTCAAGAAGCTACTGCTTCGGACGACACTGCCCCCGACGGTGCGGCTTACGTGATCGGGATCAGCGTCCAGGATCAGCACCCGTCCCTCGACGCTGCGGTCGACGGGTTCAAGGCTGCCGTCGAAGAATCCGGGCTTGACGTCACGTTCGACGAAAAGAACGCGTTCGGTGATGCCACGATGCTCGCCTCGATCGCAGGCACATTCAAAGAAGACGGCACAGACTTAGTCTTAGCTGTTGGCACCCAGGCTGCGCAGGCCTGCGCGTCAGCAATGACGGATATTCCCGTCCTGTTCACCGCAGTGACTGACCCGGTTGACGCGCAACTGGTCGAGAGTTGGGAAAGCCCGGGAGCGAACGTCACCGGCACCTCGGACAAGAACCCGGTGGATCAGCAGATTGAGCTGATCGGGGAGATCGTCCCCGACGTGAAGACAGTCGGTGTCGTGTACTCACCGGGCGAAGCAAACTCCGTAGTGCAGGTTGGGTGGGTGAAGGAAGCCGCAGACAAGATGGGCATCGAGGTCGTTGAAGCATCAGCTACCGCGGCCACCGAAGTTCAGCAGGCTGCGCAGGGCCTGGCCTCCGCTGGTGTTGACGCTATCTACGTCCCGACTGACAACACCGTCGTAGCTTCTCTGGAGACTGTCTTGCAGGTCGGTGAAGACAACAAGATCCCGGTTTTCGGTGCAGAGGGAGACTCTGTAGCACGCGGGGCGATTGCAACCTACGGTTTGGACTACTATCAGTTGGGCTATGAGACAGGCCTGATGGCCGTCCAGATCCTGCGGGACGGGGATCAACCCAGCGACGTCCCGGTAACCAGTGTTTCTGACCCGGCTCTTTACCTGAACCTGGGGGCTGCAGACCGGATGGGAACTCCTATCCCCGCCGAGCTCGTGGAGCAGGCCGACCCGGAGAACGTAACCAACTAACATAAGGTGGCCCAGCTGGCTGCCTGCAAGGGGGCTCCCTCGTGATCACAGCCGTAGTGCTGGGACTGCTTTATTCCCTAATGGCACTGGGGGTCTACCTGACCTTCAGGGTGCTCGAGTTTCCAGACCTAACTGTGGATGGAAGCTTTACGACGGGCGCTGCCATAACCGCAGTCATGATCGTCGGCGGTTACAACCCCGTGTTCGCCATGGCGGTAGCCTTTGCGGGTGGGATGGTAGCGGGCTTCGTGACAGGCCTGCTCAATACGAAGGGCAACATTGACGGCCTTCTTGCGGGGATCCTGACGCAGATCGCGCTCTATTCGATAAACCTCGGCATCATGGGCAAACCCAACATCGCGTTGCTTCGTGAGCCCACAGTTTTCGACGCGGTGAAGAACGCGGGACTCCTGGACTCGTGGTGGGGACCGGTTGTCTTGCTTCCCTTCGTTGTCTTGGCTCTCAGCGCCCTGGTTTGGTTCCTACATACCAACGTTGGACTGGCAATGAGGGGGGCTGGCGACTCCCCTGAGATGGTGCGCTCTTTCGGTGTCTCTACCGACTTCCAGAAGATCCTTGGACTGGGCCTTTCAAACGGCATGGTCGCCCTCTCCGGCTCCCTCATCGCCCAATACCAAAAGTATGCCGACGTCGCCATGGGGATCGGCATGATCGTCGCGGGACTTGCCTCGGTGATTATTGGACAGGCGATCCTGGGGCGCCTCACCATCTGGCGGGCCGCCGCGGCCGCTGTTGTAGGAGCCGTGATCTACCGAGTCGTCCTGCAACTGGCTTTGATGCTGGGACTCGACCCGAACTACATGAAGCTTGTGTCTGCGGTGCTTGTAGTCCTGGCGCTCCTGGTTCCTCAGTGGAAGATCGTGGGCCGCATCAACAAGCTGTTCGGTTTCCGGAAACGCACCCCGGATGAGCGCATGACGCACAGGCTCGTCATGGAGAACGCGGCGTTGGACGGTGAGGAATAGCCCATGCTGAAACTCGACGACATTTCGAAGACCTTCATGCGTGGAACCGTGAATGAACGCCGGGCGCTGGTTGACATCAACCTGGAGTTGGCTCCCAGTGAGTTCGTTACCGTCATTGGTTCCAACGGTGCAGGAAAGTCCACTCTGCTCAATGTTGTCGCTGGTTCCATCAAGCCAGACACCGGCTCGGTGGAGATCGCCGGCAAAGATGTAACGAAGCTGAATGACTACCAGCGCGCCAAGTACATTGGCCGTGTTTTCCAGAACCCTTCCCTTGGAACTGCCCCGCACATGTCGATTGAAGAGAACCTCTCGATCGCATGGGAGCGGGGAAAGCGGCGCACACTGGGGCTCGGCGTAACAAGGCGCAAGCGAGCCGAGTACCGCAGGCAACTGCAGACACTTCACCAGGGACTCGAAGACCGGCTTGGCGACTGGGTCGGCCTACTCTCAGGCGGACAACGTCAGGCACTTTCTTTGCTCATGGCAACCTTCACCGCTCCCGACATCCTGCTCCTTGACGAACACACCGCTGCACTGGACCCTCAGCGGGCGAAAGCAGTCACTCAACTCACGGACGAACTGGTGACCGAACACCGCCTAACAACGCTGATGGTAACCCACAACATGGAGCAGGCACTTAGGCTTGGGACTCGCCTAATCATGATGCACCAGGGGCGCATCATTTTGGACATTCGGGGACAGGAGAAGGCTGAGATGACGGTGCCGGACCTGCTTGCTGAGTTTGAAAAGGTGAAGGGTGCTGAGCTGACGGACAAGGATCTCCTGATTTAGCCGGTTCCACCCGTGAACGGTAGTGGCCGCCCTCACCCTCTGCTGACAAAGGCTGATGCGTTTGCAAGACTGGGCACGTCGGCTGGGGAGGGGACTTGTCTTGGTAGCTTTTGGCGTAGCAGCTTTGGCACTCAGTGTTGCACTGCTACCGTCTCCGTCAGCTGATGGAAGACTGGACGACCAGCTCCGCGGCCCAAGTGCGGCAACCCTAACTTCATCCAGTTCCAGCTGGGACGGTGGAGACTTAGAGGTCGGGTTGGTTGCGGAGGCTCCGAAGCAAGAAGTCGGCCCCGCTTTTGAAGGGCTTGACCTGAGCGCAGCAGCCCGAGCTACGGGCTCGGGCGACAACATCGAAATGCTGACGCGGATAGCGGGGATGGGGGGTCCGCTACAGGGCGTCCCAAATGGGTCAATGCCTTCCGGCCTTCTTTGTCCCATCCCGTGGTCGACCAGCTTTTCACTCTATTGCCCAGTGATCGAGCCGCTGACAGCGTTGAACGAGCAGTACAGACAGGTTTTTGGCAGCAACCTCCAGTTCGCTTCGGGCTATCGTGCCGGCTACCAGGGGCGTAGCTTCCACGGATGGGGACTAGCGATCGACCTAGCTGGTCCAGGCGGAGGAACCTTAGGGTTCGGAGATCCCCAGTACCAGTGGCTACTTCAGAACGCGCCCAGCTACGGCTGGTATCACCCGTTCTGGGCGGGAACCTCAGGCGGCAATCCGGAAGCCTGGCATTGGGAGTTCGGTTCCTACTACAGCGGTAGCACGTCGGACTATAACTCTTCGATCCCACCCGTTCAGATTCGCTGGATCAAGCACTAAGACCCGCGGCTTCTCACCGTCTGGAGTGCCTGGCCCACTCCTCGCCCCTCAACTTTTCTAGTTGACGCCGTTCCTTCTTCGTGGGCCTGCCCGATCCGGGCTCACGCACCGGTAAAGAGCCATAGATGTTAGGTCTTGGTGGTGAGTGGTCAACGTAGCACTTCCGGGCCAAGGGAGCACCCAAACGCTTCGGGGGTAGTGAAACGACCTCCCAAATTCGCTCGTACCCGCGGTCACGGATCCGGACCGTGTCGCCGACGGCGACTTTGTACGAGGGTTTCCTAGGGGCACCGTTCACCCGCACGTGCCCAGCGCGAACGGCAGAAGTCGCCAGGCTGCGTGACCTAAAGGCCCTGGTAGTCCAGAGCCAGACGTCTAGCCTCACTGACCCTCCGTTTCCCTTACAGCTTACTGGGATTTACCTGGCGCCCCTCGGCTTGCGACGGAGCTACGCGTAGGCTTGAAACAGGGGATTTGTGCTTGAGCTCGTAGATATTCGCAAGACGTACACCGTGGGTGACTTTACGCAGGTTGCCCTCGACGATGTCTCAATCTCCTTTCGGGACAGCGAGTTCGTTGCAGTTCTTGGGCCCTCAGGCAGCGGTAAAACCACCATGCTCAACATAGTGGGTGGTCTGGACCGCTACGACTCCGGCGCACTCATTATCGACGGCATCGACACCTCTAAGTACACGGACCGCGACTGGGATACTTACCGAAATAACAGGATTGGTTTCGTTTTCCAGAGCTACAACCTGATCCCACACCAAACCGTCTTAGCGAACGTTGAACTGGCGCTGACGTTAGCCGGGGTCTCCAAAACTGAGCGTAGGGCTCGCGCGCTCGCGGCACTTGACGAGGTTGGCCTTTCGGAGCACGTCGACAAGAAGCCGTCGCAGCTTTCCGGCGGTCAGATGCAACGCGTCGCCATCGCAAGGGCCCTGATTAACGACCCGGAAATCCTGCTGGCTGATGAACCTACCGGCGCCCTGGATTCCGTCACCTCCACCCAGATTATGGGGCTGCTGAGCGAGATCGCCAAGGACCGTCTAGTGGTCATGGTGACGCACAACCCCGAGCTGGCCGATGCCTATGCCACCCGCACGGTTGATCTTCGCGATGGCCATGTCGAATCGGATTCGGATCCCTTCGACCCCAGTACCAAGAAGGATGACGCGAAGGCTCCCACCCGGACCTCGATGTCTTTCTTCACCGCGATTGCGTTGTCTTTCAACAACCTGATGACGAAGAAGGGCCGCACGCTGATGACCGCGTTCGCCGGCTCTATTGGGATCATCGGGATCGCTGCGATCTTGTCGCTGGCGAATGGCGTTAACAACTACATTCGCGGAATCGAAGAGGACACCCTTTCGGTCTATCCACTCACGGTGCAGAGCACCGGCATGGACATGACCGTCCTCCTTTCTGCTTCTGCTGAGATGGGGCAAGAGATCGGGGATTCTCCCACCAACGTCTTAGGTGAGGGTGAGATCGCCGAAGCCCAGATGATGTCCCGCATGTTCGGCTCTGTCGGGTCCAACGACCTTGCTGCGCTGAAGCGTTTCTTTGACGCGGACGGCGGGAACATCAACGATTACGTCAGCCTGATCCAGTATTCGTACAACGTCACCCCGCAGATTTTCACAGTGAACTCAGCGGATGAGGTTCGGCAGGTGAACCCAGACCCCACTTTCGCTGCGCTTGGCATGGGGACGGGTAACCCCATGGCCTCTGCGACGCAGACAGACGCTTTCAACGAAATGGTTGACGACACGACGCTGGTGGAACAGCAGTACGACGTCCTGGCGGGGGACTGGCCCAGGGACTACAACGAGGTCGTTTTGGTCCTCACCCCTACGGGTAAGGTTTCCGACTATCTCCTATTCACCATGGGGATCCGTGACGGGGAACAGCTCGACGCCATGGTGAAGGCGTTTATGAGCGAGGAACAGTCCGAAGTTGACATCGGCGGGCCCCTTGTGGTCACGTACGACCAACTCATGGACGTCACGTTCAAGATGGTGCCTGCTTCTTCCTTCTTCAAGTTTGACGAGACCTACCAGGTATGGACGGACCATTCCGATGACAAGGCGTTCGTGAGTCAGCTGGTGGAGCAGGGCGAGGACCTGGTTGTCAGCGGGATCGTCCAAGCTAAGAGCTCTTCGTCCGCTGCGGCGCTAACCCCGGGCCTGTACTACACGCCGGAGCTCACGAACCACCTGATTGACCTGGCGGCGGAAAGTCAGGTTGTCCAAGATCAGCTGAGGACTCCCCGCACCAACGTGCTGACTGGCCGCACATTTGCGGAAGAGGAAGAGGATTCGCGCGGTGGTTTCGAAATGGAGAAGCTGTTCCAGATCGACGAAGAAGCGATCCAACAAGCCTTCCAGTTTGACGAGTCCGTCCTGTCTCTGGACGTGTCTCAGCTGAACTTCGCAGCCATGTCCCTGCCTCCAATGAACTTGGACGCGTCGGCCTTCCCGGAGCTTGCCCTTGGGGATCTGATGGTCGACTTTGACATGGGGCTGGACAGCATCGACTTCCAAGAAATCATCGACAAGATCGACCTCT
>CAYFRQ010000027.1:0-17971 GCA_964345615.1 uncultured Actinomyces sp.
TGGATGGGCTTGAGCGTGACCTGCGTGCGTCGGATCAGGCACTCCTAGATCGCATCGATGGGCTCGCGCACCGTATGGACGGGCTCGATGACCTGCGTGCGTCGGATCAGGCACTCCTAGATCGCATGGATGGGTTATCGCACCGCATGGATGGGTTATCGCATCGCGTGGATGGGCTTGAGCGCGACCTGCGCGCGGAGATCGCTGCGCTTGGTCTTCAGGTCAAGGGGATCGCTGCGCGGTTGGATTCCCTAATGGGGCAACTAGAGGGAGTCTCGGGCCGAATCGACGCTCTCGAGATGCGAGTCGACGGCACTAACGCCCGCATAGATAGGTTGACGGACTCGCTGCGGGTTTCCGCAGCCGTCGTCACCCTGGGTCAGGCGCCTGCGCCAGCTCAGTAACTGAGGCGCAGTCGGCGCGAAGTAGCTTCTTGACGCTGCACGAAGGGAGCGGAGCTTCGCACGGCGAAACCTCGCGTGCCTGTGGGGTAAGGGTTGGCGTGACTGAATCCAACGCTTGTTGACAGCCCTTAGTTCTAGTATAAATAGAAGTATGAATACAAATAGAAGTATGAAGGGGACAGGGTCAGACGCGAGGAGCCCACGGTTCTGGGTGCCGCTGGTGGGGCTGGGCGTCCCGACGCTAACTGGGGCAGTGTCGATCTGGTTGGTTACCAGCGCCCTACCTTTGTTGCCCGATCCTGTTGCTATTCACTGGGGTCTCTCGGGGCCGGACGGCTTTGCCTCGCCTTCCTCTTACCTGTGGATGATTGCGGTTTTCGTCTGGCTACTTCCCTTACTAATGGTGGCGTCTGTGTTTCCCGGCTTGCGTCGAGGGAAATACACGTCCATGGCGAAGTTCATGACAGCTATGGCGGTCTGGCTGAGCGTGTTCCTGGGTGTTGCACTGGTCGGTTCACTGCTTCCCCAGCGCGCACTTGTAGATGCGGCCAATGCACCTGGGGTGGGACTAGTGATTTTGGCTGCCTTTGGCGTGTCAGTCCTTACCGCGGGCCTGAGCTACCTTGTGTTGCCGCCACCTACGGGGAGTGGGGATCCGAAAGGAAGTAGCGTTGCTCCGCTGCCTCTTGCTGACGGTGAGGTTGTTGCCTGGAGTTCGCGGGCAACGCAACCCATATGGATGACCGCGATCCTGGTGCTTGTGATCGCCTTTTTGGTCGTCGCTAGTTTTTTCGTGTTCCCGTGGTATTTCATCGGGCTGGCAGCGCTTCTGTCACTGCTTCTGGCAGCGTTCGCGTCGTTCCGGGTGTCCGTCGGCGCGCAGGGATTGGTTGTGTCGGGCGCACTTGGGAGGCCAAGGAAAAGGGTGCCGCTACAGCAGATCGTGGAAGCTTCCCTGGTGCAGGTCGATGGGTTCCAGGAATGGGGTGGCTGGGGATGGCGCATACGTCCCGGTGCTATCGGGGTCATCACTCGCAACGGCCCGGCCATTCAGGTTCGTCGACGCTCCGGGGAGGACTTCGTGGTGACAGCGGAAGACTCCGCGGAAGGGGTCGCTGTCCTTAGCGCTTTGATCGCCAGGGAAGATGCGGCAGAGGGGGAGCCTGGTGCTGATCAGGATTGATCCCTCGGCCGAAGAGCCCCTTTTCTCTCAAATTGCGGATGCTCTGAGGCAGCAGGTCGCAGCTGGGGCTCTTGGGGTTGGGACCAAGCTTCCACCGGCCAAGTTGCTGGCAGAGCAGTTGGGCGTCAATCTTCACACAGTGCTACGCGCCTATCAGGAGCTTAGGGACGAAGGGTTGGTGGAGCTACGCCGCGGTCGGGGCGCAACGATCACTGCTCAGGCGAACGGGGTGGAAGCACTGGTCGATGACGTTGATGCCCTGCTCGCTAAAGGTCAGCAGCTTGGGGTCTCGCTCGAGTCTCTCGTGGCGCTACTACAAGTTCGCGCGGGCTGCTAGGACAATCCCAGGGCTTCGCGGGCGGCAGTGCGGGCTTGCTGCGCGTCATCGGCGGCAAGCGCAACTTTGGCCGCTGCTTGACACTGTGCCAGCGTTACTTGACCTAGCTGAGCGCCAACCTCAGGGATCGCTTTGGCCGCCAACGAAAGGCTGGTGACTCCCGTACCGATCATTACGCACGCGAGGGCAGGGTCAGCGGCTGACTCACCGCAGATCCCGATCGGCTTCCCCACTTTCCGTCCAGCCTCCGCGGTCCCCGCAATCAGCGACAGGACTGCCGGCTGCCAGTGGTCGGCGTGCTCGCTGAGGTAGGCAGAGGTTCGGTCGGCCGCCATCGTGTACTGGGCAAGGTCATTGGTGCCAATCGACGCAAAGTCCACGACCTCCAGGAATCGGTCAATCAGGATTGCGGCGGCTGGGACCTCGATCATGATCCCTGGCTTCAAGCCGCGCTCCCCGCATAGGTCCGCGAACCTGCGGGCCTCAGGCAGAGTTGAAACCATGGGTGCCATCACCCAAACCTCTGTTTCGGGTGATTCCTTGCTGGCGAGTGCAATCGCATCCAACTGGTTCGTCAGGATCTGGTCGTTCAGAGAGGTAACTCTAATCCCGCGCACGCCCAGGGCCGGATTGGCTTCGTGGTTTAGTGTCGCGAAGGGGACCGGCTTATCAGATCCCGCGTCAAGGGTTCGCACGACAACCTTGTCTCCTGCAAACGCCGTGAAGACCTTTGCGTACGCCTGGGCCTGTTTTGTAATACCTGGTTCCCGTGGAGTTCCTAAGAACAGGAGCTCGGTGCGGAATAACCCAACTCCCTGCCCCTGCGAAGCCGCGGCAACTGTTGCAGACATCGAGTCTTGGACGTTTGAGAGCAACTCGACCCTTTGACCACTGGCAAGAGCGGCCGGCCCGCGCCAAGAACGGATCTTAGCGGCCAGCTCATGCTCGCCTTTCACAGCCTTCTCGGCTTCTTCCTGACTGAGCCCCGCCGTGATGGTTCCGCTTCTGCCATCAACCAGGACCATCTCCCCGTCGTAGATGTCGAAAAGACTCTGGGCTCCAACGACGCAGGGGATCCCAAGTTGGCGCGCGATGATTGAAGTGTGAGAGGTTGGCCCACCGCCTTCGGTCACTATTGCCAGGTAGTTCTTGGGGTCCAGGCCGGCCGTGTCGGCAGGGGAAAGGTCGTCGGCGAAGAGGATGACAGGGGTGTCAGACGTGGGGATACCAGGTTCGGGATGACCCAAAATGCGGGCGACCACGCGGTCACGAATGTCTCTCAGGTCAGCCGTTCGTTCAGCGAGTGGACCGCCGGCTTGCTCGAAAAGGGCGATGAACTTTTCAGTTGCGATCGCGACTGCCTGGGCAGGGGGAGTCCCTTCCCTAATCCCCTTTTCAACTTCACTAACCCACTCCGGGTCGCGCACCAGGCCCGCGGTCATCGACAGAACCGCTGCCGCGTCTCCCGAAGCTAGCTCAGCTCGGGCCTTCAGACCGTGGGCGACCTGGGCGCTTGCCTGCTCGAACACGGCTAGCGCCGAGGCCCGCTCACCAACAGGCAGAACTCTTGATGTCATTGGTATAGGAAGCGGACGCCGGGTCCACGCTGTTGGACCGTAAGCCATCCCAGGCACCACAGGCACACCCGAAAAGGTCTGCGGGCTTTGGTACCTCTGTCGGGCCGCGGGACCATCGCCGGCCCCCGACGTGAAGAGCAGTTTGGCTGAGGGGTCGTTCATGACAACCACCATGGTGGTTAGCGGATGGCCCGCTGCCGAGACCTTCTCAGGGTCAAAGGTGACCAGTGGCTCTCCCGCGGCAACTCTCTGGCCTTGTTTCGCCAGGATCTCGAATCCCTCACCCTTCAGGTTCACGGTATCAAGCCCGATGTGAACCATTAGTTCCGGCCCTGAGTCCGCCGTGACTATGAACCCGTGCCCGGTCGGATACATCAGGGTGAGCACGCCATCCGCCGGCGACACCACGGTGTTGCCAGTGGGCTCGATCGCGAGCCCCGGACCTAGCATTTGCTGCGCGAAAACCGGGTCCGGCACCTCCGAAATCGGGATTACAGTGCCCTGCACGGGTTGCCGGACTTCAACTACTTCGCTCACGATGCCTCTTTCCCAGAGTTCACGTCAATCTTTATCTCTGTCCCGTCCACGGAAACGGTTGCCTCCCCATTTTCAAAAGCCCAGGAAAGGGGTAGCCTCCGGTAGTCCGCGGCGGGGAAACGCGCGCCGGTGCTTGCCACCCAATCTGCGAAACCAGGAAGAGGTTTTTCCCAAAGCAGGTCTCCGCCTGCCGCATCCACCGCGAACAAGGTTCCGCTTCCCGGCTCGATAGTCTGAACCAGCCCCTCCGGGAATGACCATGAAGGTTTGGCCCGCGCATTTTCATCGCAAATTTGAACCATCAGGATTGCGCCCTCTTCAGTGACAATCGGAGACCCCTGGGAGGTGCCGGCGCGGCGCGCACAACCGGAGCCGTCTCCGACAAACCACGTCGTCCCATCGGTCATGCGCAATCCATGAACACCGTCGGTGGGCATCAGGTTCGCAGACTGAAACTCGACATAGCCGGTTGGAGGCCCGGCATCGTAGCGTTTCCCTTGAGGTGACACCCATTCCTTAGCGTTACCGGCGCGAAGCAGGTATTCGTCGAATGTGAAGACCAAACGGTCGTAAGCTGGGTCCTCACTGAGATCAGCCCCGTAGAACTCCAGCTGGGCTGGAGTCATCTGAGCTAAGACGCTACCGGAAGCGACATCCATCAGGCTCAGGGAGCTGCGTTTTAGGGTGGCTTGCAACAGCTGGATACTCTGTGTTCTCCCTCCAAAAGCAGGGAACGCCACCGGGTCCCTGGCGCCCTTCCAGGCCCGGCTCCAGGCCTGCTCCCCGTCTTCCGACAGCCCGACTAATCCCGCGCCTCCCCAAGGCGCCTCACGGGTTAGGGGGACTGCAACGGATGCGGGCTCACCCTGGTCCGCATGGAAGTCGACTTGCGTTTTCGTTACGAGCGCCGCGATCGGGAAAGGAGCCAGGACCGCAACAAGGAAGGCAACTACAGCAGCCCAGCTTGCTCCACGCTGCTTTTCACGCTCAATGCCGCGATGACCGCCCGCAAACGGCGGTAGCAGCAGTGCGCCGGCCAGGATCAGGGAACTTGCGAACAGCTCCCCAAGCCAGCCCGGAAACAGCAACCACCACTCCGACAAGTACACGGCGAGCAGGACCAGGATGCCCGCGATTGCTGCGCCCGAAACCAGGACGGTGAGCCAGCGAAAGGCGGTTCCGAACCGAGTCAGCCAGTGCCGGTTTCCGATCCGCGTCGGAGCGGATAGAGCCCATAGAGTGAGCGTGCTGATTCCCAAGACTAGGTAAACCGACACTAGTGCGTTTTCGAGCGTCCCCGGCGCGATGTCCCCCCAAACCTGGTCGGGGTAGGGGGTTGGCGCTGAAACCGCCAACCATTCCCAGTGCAACCAGTTGCCTACCAGTGACAGTGCGGTCCCAAGGCCCCAAAGCAGGCTGGCCGCGGTTAGTCGGGCGTGCGCGTGCTTGTGTGATCGCGGTGTGGTCATGCCTTTTGGGTTAGCAAGGTTGGGAGCGAGATCCCCTTTGTGTCTGCTAGCTGCTCGGCTTGTGTGCGGCATGAGTAGCCATCAGCAAGGAAAATCGTGCCGTCCTCTGCCTCACGTAGGGCGGGTAGTAGCTGGTTCTCAGCAACCGCGACTGAAATGTCGTAGTGACCCTTTTCCATGCCGAAGTTTCCGGCAAGCCCGCAGCAGCCCGCCAGTTCCTTGACTTCTGCACCAAGGCGGGTCATCACTTCCATGTCTGCGCCGTAGCCCATTACCGCGTACTGGTGGCAGTGGGGTTGCGTGATGATTCGGGTGCCCTTCAGCCGGTCGTCCCACCAGGACTCATCTGGTCCAAGCTCAGGGTCGGTCAGCAGCTCGGCAAGCGTCATGGTCATGTTGGCAACCGCAGCGCTCCGCGGGTCATCTGGCAACAGTTCTTCCAGGTCGCTGCGAAGGACGGCGGTGCACGAGGGTTCAACGCCGACTATCGGGACACCCTTAAGCGCGGCCGGACCCAGGACGTCAAGTGTTCCGCGGAGACGTTTCTTCGCCCCGTCTAGCTGGCCGGTTGAGATCCAGGTGAGTCCGCAACATGCCTTCGAAGAGGGGATTCGCACCGTGTATCCCGCTTCTTGTAGTAGCCGGACCATGTTTTCGGCCCCGGTTGGGTCAAGGTATTCGCTGAAAGAGTCCACCCACAGGATGACGTCCCTGGGTTTGTTCCCGCTCCCTCGAACTTTTTCTACGTCTTTTTGGGACTTGAACCAGCGGCTGAAACGCTCTGTTGCGAACCCTGTCATTTGCCTGCGGCCATCGAGCCCTGAAAAGGCGAAGACAAGCTTGCGAAGTGGAGTGAATGCCATGGCTACGTTTGCGACCGCGGCAACCGGGGGAAGAGCCGTCACCATCGCCGCCCACCGCGGAAGTTGCCCAAGGACGTAGTGGTTCATAGGACGAACTTTGCCTTTGTACTTCCTGTACAGGTACTCGGACTTGTACATGGTCATGTCGACGCCGGCGGGACAGTCTTTGCCGCAGGCTTTGCAGGAAAGGCAAAGGTCAAGGGATTCGGCGACGGCGGGGGAGTCCCAGTCCCCGGGGAAAGCTCCGGCCGTCATGTCCTGGAGGACGCGGGAACGTCCTCGGGTGACGTTCTTTTCGTCCTTCGTTGCCTGGTACGAGGGACACATGAACGCGCCGATCCCGAAGTTGTCCGCGCGGCACTTGCCGACGCCAACGCAGCGGTGGACTGCTTTGGTGAAGTCTCCACCGTCCCTCCCGAAAGAGAAACCTTGTGCCTTGATTTGCTTAGCTGCGGGTCTGCGAAGTCCAGCAGTTATTGGGGCAGGCGCAACCAGCACTCCCGGGTTCAGCAAGTTCTGCGGGTCAAACAGGCTCTTGAACTGCTCGAACAGCAGGATCGCATCATCGGAATACATATGGGGAAGCAGTGCCCCCCGGGCCCGGCCGTCCCCGTGTTCACCTGAAATAGACCCGCCGTAGCTTCCAACCAGGGCCGCAGCGTCCTCCATAAAGGACTTGAAGGCGGGAACGTCGTTTTCCTCTTCCAAGGGCAGATCGATGCGGACGTGAACGCAGCCGTCACCAAAGTGACCGTAGGGCAACCCCACAAGGTCGTAGTCGGCCATCAGCGCCTCGAAGTCCTGTAGGTAGGCCCCGAGGTTTTCCGGCGGGACGGCGGCGTCTTCCCACCCGGGCCACGCCTGATTCCCACCGGGAGTGCGCCCAGCTAGACCAACCCCGTCGGCACGGATCCGCCACAGGGCAGCTTCCTGGTCCGCATCCTGGACAATGCGGGAGTCAAGAGCACCC
This sequence comes from uncultured Actinomyces sp., assembly GCA_964345615.1. GTDB lineage: Bacteria > Actinomycetota > Actinomycetes > Actinomycetales > Actinomycetaceae > Scrofimicrobium. Next base: position 7,341 of record CAYFRQ010000027.1, read on the forward strand.
GAGGCTGCGACCAGTTCACGGGCAGCAGCAAGGGCGCTCGCGGCACGCGTGGCTTCGTCGGCTTGCTCGTACTCCGGTGCGGGCCCGACTTCGCAAAACAGCCAGCCGTCGCCGCGGGGAAGCTTGGGGACGGATCCTTGGTGGCGGCGGACAACGTCAACTAGGCGGGAATCCATGCCCTCGACTGCAAGCGGGTTCAAGGGGAGCAGGGCGGGGACTGCGTCCGCGGCGCGGATCATGTCGGGGTAACCCAGCACCACTAAGACGCGGTTTGGTGGGACCGGGTGCAGCTTGACGGTGGCGTCCAGGATCGTGACACAAGTGCCCTCGGACCCCACCAGGGCCTTAGCTAGATCCGACCCCTTTTCGGGAAGAAGGTGCTCCAGTGAGTAGCCTGAAACCTGGCGGCCGAACCTCCCCAGCTCGGTGCGCAGTAGCGCCAGGTTGTCCCCCACAAGCTGCGCCAACCCCGGCACATCCTTAAACGAAGGGTCGCCCATCCCGGCGGTGTAGTTGCGGCCCAACCCGTCGATGACGGAAAGGGAGTGGACGTTGTCCGAGGTCTTGCCGTATTTCAGGGCGTGGGGGCCGCAGGCGTTGTTGCCGATCATTCCCGCCAGCGTGGCACGGTTTTTGGTGCTGGGGTCGGGACCGAACCAAAGACCGAAGGGCGCAACGTCCTTCTGCAGGTTTGAAAGGATCACGCCGGGCTCGACTTTGGCGGTGCGGGCCTCGGGGTCTATCTCAAGAACCCGGTTCATGTGTCGCGAATAGTCGATGACCAGACCGGGGCCCACTGCGTTTCCGGCGACGGACGTGCCCGCGCCTCGGTTTGTGATGGGGAGTGACAACTCGCGGGCGATTGCCAGGGTTTCTTCCACCTGACCCGCGTGCTTGGGGAAGGCAACCAGCCTGGGTGGGATTCGGTAGTTAGAGGCGTCAGAGGAGTACTCGGCCCTCACCCTGGGTGAGTCCTGAACTTCAACCACTTCCCGGAGCAGGGCTGCGACCTCTGCCTGTTCCGGCGTCCGCCCTAGCACGTTGGTGGCGCCAACCTTCTTATTCACGTGGCCATTGTTCCACCCCGAATCGTGGCCGGCCAACCCGATAGGATGCTTTCACAGGCGCCCGGCATCAGTAAGTGTCTCCCGTTGCAGGCGCCTTGTAGCGGTGGGACAATGAAGCCGGTAACTTTGCCAACAAACGGGCCGGACAAGGGATGGCCTAAAGGAGAAACTGATGGCTGATCAGGAAAAGAAGTGGGAAGACGAAGTAACCCGCGCTGCAGACCACGCCGGTGACGTCTACGACGACAAGGTTAAGGAAGTGGCGGACGACATTGAGCGCACCGCTAAGGCCGATGAGCGCACCGCCAAGCACGTTGAGGACGAACTCAAGGTTGACGCGGCACTCGCTGACATGCACGTGAAGCACGCCAAGAACGTTGTCGAGCACCAGGTTGAGCGCGTCGAGAAGGCTGACGATCGCGTTGCCGAGCGCATCGCCGAAGGCAAGTCGGATGCCTCCATTGCTCGCGCTGAGAAGCATGCTGACAGAGTTGAGGCCAGCGCCGAAAAGCGTATCGAGGATGTTCTGGAGGCCGAAGCAAAGCACCTGGAGCGTGACGCTGAAGCCGCGGTGAAGCACGTTGAGGATGGCGTTGAGCGCGCGGGCGTCCGTGAAGAGGACCTCGCCAAGAAGGCTGACAAGGCCGCCGACCAGGTTGACGAAGCTGTCGCGAACGTTGCGGACAAGATCGAAGAATAAGACTAGATAAGTCTGGGTCGCGGCCGGGCCGCGACCTGAGCCAGCGCCTTGGCCGCGGACTATGGGTGGAAGCCTGTAGTCCGCGGCCAAAGTGTTTCTGAGCCTGGTGTTCGTTCGCCGTGGCACCGGCATCCAGGCAACTGCGCAGACTAGAGTTAACAGCACTTAAAGTTGAGGACTTCGCCAAAGAAAGGACAGAACGTGGCACTCATCGGCAACTCGGACCTTGACGTCTATCCCCTGTGCCTGGGGACCAATACGTTCGGCTGGACTGCAGGCGTTGACGAGTCCTACCAAATCCTGAATGAGTACACGGAGGCTGGCGGTAACTTCGTCGATACCGCTGACGTCTACTCAGAATGGAAAGAGGGCAATAGGGGCGGCGAGTCCGAAACGATCATCGGTAAGTGGATGGAAGGCGTCCCACGCGAAGAAATGGTGATCGCAACGAAAGTTGCGATGCATCCCCGCCACCGAGGCCTCTCCGAGTCAAACATCCGTTACTGCGCCGACGCGTCCCTCACCCGACTCCGAACCGACTACATCGATCTTTACTACGCCCACGAACCCGACCCGTCGGTTCCAGTTTCGGAATCGGTCGCGGCTTTCGCTGCGCTTCAGGACGCAGGGAAGATCCGGCAGGTTGGGCTGTCTAACTTCTCTGCCGACCAGGTTCGCGCCTGGTTGGCCGAAGCCGACCGGCAAGATGTGAGTGCGCCCGTTGCACTCCAGCCTCGGTACAACTTGGTTTGGCGCAGAAAGTTTGAAGAGGGCCTTATGCCCCTGGCACTGAAGGACCATCTTGGAGTTCTGCCGTATTTCTCGCTTGCCGCAGGGTTCCTAAGTGGGAAGTACACGTCCCTGGACCAGGCTGTCGGAGAGCGTGGGCGCGCGGTGGCGTCGCACGCCACACCAGAAGCGTTCACTGCGGTCGAGGCCCTTCGAGGGATCGCGTACGAACACAACGTCGAGCCCTCCTCAGTGGCTATTGCCTGGCTGCTCACGCGGCCAACGATTGTCGCACCGATCGCTTCCGCCAGTAGAGTAGGCCAGGTCGCGCCGCTTCTAGAAGGCGTTAGCATCACCCTCAGCAATGACCAGCTTGAGCTTCTGAATCGCTTGTCCAAGGGTCTTGGAGAGCTAGACCAGCAGGGTTGAGCCCTTCAGGAACCACCTGGAAACTGCAGCGTAATAGAAAGGATCCCGACCATGAGTGAACACACCGGTCCCGTTGTTATCCTTGGCGGCCACGGCCAAATCGGTCAGATCCTGACCCGGAAACTGGTCAGGAAAGGGATCGCTGTTCGTTCCGTGATCCGCAAGGGACGCCAGGTGCGGGCAGTCGAGGACCTTGGTGCTGAGGCGGTCATTTTCGACCTTGAAGCCATGAACTCTTCGGACCTAGCCAAAGTCCTGCGAGGCGGGTCTGCCATCGTTTTTGCGGCGGGTGCAGGACCTGGTTCGGAGGCCCGCCGGAAACGCACCGTCGACTACGGAGCATCCGTCCTAGCTCAGAGAGCTGCTATGGAGGCTGGCGTTTCACGCTTCATCCAGATCTCCGCGTACGGCCTACAGTCCGCACTGAGCCGGGATGAACCTGAGACGTGGCGCGAGTACGTCCGCGCGAAACGTGACGCTGACCTCGAGCTGACCGAAACCACCCTGGATTGGACCATTCTGTGTCCGACCCTACTGACGAACGATCCTGGAACAGGGCGAGTTTCGGCAGCACTGGGTTCTCTTCCTAAGGAAGAAGCACTCCCCATCTCCCGCGATGATGTCGCGGACGCGATCGTTGTGTTGCTGGAGCAGGGGATTCTGGTGCACAAACACGTTGATATCGCCGGAGGCCACACACCAATTGCGGAAGCGCTTGACCAACTGGCGCTAGAGTGAGCCGACTGCCGTCAGGCTACCGCGGCAGTGAGGTGAGTTGATGAGCGTGGTGACCTGGGTTCTTCTTGCCCTGCTGGTTTTGGTCCCGGTGTCAGTGGTCTGGCACGATCCCAGAACCATTGCAGCTGTCATCTCAACAGGGTTCAGCGGCTCCGTGTTTGCAGTGCTACTCCTTTTCTGGGGAGTCGGTTCGATGCAGCCTGTCCTGGGTCGCGACCTACCCTACTTTTTGCTTGCGTTGGTCGTGTTTGCGCTACTTGTGGTGTTCGCGATCGCGTTCTTCCTGATCTGGGCCGGGGTCGTTCTGGTGAAACGTGAGAGTGCCACGTTGCCGCACCTCTTGTCACTGGTTCTTGGAATCGGCATCCTGGTTTACATCACGGCAATCGTCTACGCGGACCGCAACGCGTGGCACTTGCTTCCACTCCTGTTCACGATCGGTTTCCCCGTCTTTGTTTTCTCCTTTCTGCTGGCCAGCTACGTCATTTACTCCGCGGTTTACGGTTTCGCCACGCACCACTGGGGGAAGGTCGGTGAAGCGACGGTTGTGCTCGGTAGCGGGCTTATCGGGGACCGCGTCCCGCCGCTCTTGGCCCATCGTGTTGACCTAGGAGTCGCGACGTTTCAAAAGGCAGAGAGGACTTGGCCGAACCCCCTTATAGTGTTCTCCGGTGGCAAAGGTTCTGACGAACTCACCAGCGAAGCGGTCGCTATGAATCGCTACGCGCTAGATAGATCGCCGGACCTTGCAGAGCTCGACTCTCAGATCTTGCTTGAAGATCGCTCCGCTACGACCGAGCAGAACCTGATTTTTAGTCGGGAATTACTACAAGAGGCCGGGTGCGTCGGTCCGTGGACGACCGTCACTTCGAACTTCCATGCTTTTCGCGCTGCGAACCTCATGAGTCGGCTGCACATCCCGGGGAACGCGATTGGAGCGAAGACCAAGTCGTACTTCTGGGCCAGTGCCAAGTTGCGCGAGTTTGTGGCTTTGTTGTCGGAACACCGCGTCTGGACCGGGGTCACTGTAGTTGTCACCCTGGTCCCGTTCCTGTCCTCGCTCTACAACCTGCTGTTTAGGTAATCGAGTTTCGGGGCTGGGTCCGCCAACCCAGAAAACGACGCTAGCGCCCGCTTATGATTGAAGAGAAAGGGCCAACAATTGGGCTGAGAAACCGGAGTTGGATTCTTGGCCGAAGATAAAGAAAGCTGGAAAATGACCTACAAGCTTGTACTGCTCCGCCACGGTGAAAGTGACTGGAACGCAAAGAACCTTTTCACGGGGTGGGTGGACGTCCCCTTGAGCGAAAAAGGTGTCGAGGAAGCCAAGCACGGGGGTGAGTTGTTGAAGGAAAACAACGTGCTCCCCGACCTGCTCTTCACCTCCATGCTCCAGCGTGCCATCACAACCGCCAACCTTGCCCTGGATAGCGCTGACCGTCAGTGGATCCCGGTCGAGCGCAACTGGCGCCTCAACGAACGTCACTACGGCGCACTTCAAGGCCTCAACAAGAAAGAAACACGCGACAAGTACGGGGAAGAAAAATTCATGGAGTGGCGCCGCTCGTACGACACGCCACCTCCGGCAATCGAACCGGGCTCGGAGTTCAGCCAGGACGGGGACCCCCGCTACGCAGGTGTAGAAGTGCCTGAAAGTGAGTGCCTAAAGGACGTGTTAGAGCGCATGCTGCCCTACTGGAATGACAGCATTGTCCCCGCGTTGCAGACAGGTAAGACCGTTATGATCGCGGCTCACGGCAACTCCTTGCGTGCCATCGTGAAGCACCTGGACGACATCTCTGATGAGGACATTGCCGCTCTTAACATCCCGACCGGTGTTCCGCTTGTCTACGAGTTGGATGAGGAAACGTTGAAGCCCATCAAGAAGGGCGGAACCTACCTAGACCCTGAAGCGCAGGCGAAGATCGACGCGGTCGCTAACCAAGGGAAGTAGCCGAACCACGCCCCTCACGCAGGCCACTGTGCTGCCGTGGCATCAAGCCTCCACCCTGTTCATTGGGTGGGGGCTTCGATGTTCCCGGCAACTCTTGCCCGCTGATCTTCGCGGACAGGGGAATCTCCCGGGGACTGCTGCTGGTAGAATGCTGTAGCACAAACTGCCCCAGAGAGCCCCGGGTCAACTCTGCCCGCCGGACAACCAAACCGGCTCAGCTTTCTCGTAAGGGCAAGATCTAGACCAATAGTGGACCTAGCCACCGGCAGGTTAAGTAGGAGCCCCAAAGTATGACGTTCAAAGTTGGTGAGACGGTTGTCTACCCTCACCACGGAGCAGCCCTAATCGAAGAAATCATTATCCGTGAACTAGACGGTAAGGAAACCGAGTACCTGGTTCTCAAGGTTGACGATGGCGACCTGAAAATCCAGGTCCCGGCAGAGAACGTAGATCTGGTGGGCGTCCGTGACGTGGTGGACGAAGCCGGAGTCAAAATCGTCCTTGGTGTGCTGCAAGAGCTGGATGTGGAAGAGCCCCCAAACTGGTCACGTCGCTTCAAAGCGAACCAAGAGAAGATCGCCTCAGGGGACATCGTCCGCGTTTCCGAGGTTGTTCGGGATCTTTACCGCCGCGACTCCGACAAGGGTCTTTCTACGGGGGAGAAGCGAATGCTGGCGAAGGCCAGGCAGATTCTTACCTCTGAGATTGCACTCGCAAGGGAAGAAGATGAAGAGGCCACGACGGAGTTCCTGAACGGCGTCTTGGACGAGGGCATTGAAATGGTGGCTCAAGCGGCTAAGGATGCGGGAGTGGAGGACGCTAAGAAGGCTCCCGCAAAGAAGGCTCCAGCAAAAAAAGCTAAGTAGCACCTGGCATGTCCGGCTCGTTTGTTGTCCTGACTGCCGCGGGTTCGGGAACCCGTCTTGGCGCCGATCTACCCAAGGCCCTTGTACAAATCGGCGGGCGAACAATTCTTGCTCTGACACTTGAACGCGTTTTGAAGACCCGCGACTTGGCCGGGGTCGTCATAACCTGCCCTCCTGATGATCAGGCGCGTTTCCTTGCCGAGGTCGCAAAGATCTCGGCTGAAGCGGAGCCTTGGGTTCGCGTGGTTCCAGGGGGAAGCAGCAGGCAGGCGTCGGTTTCAGCCGGACTCACAGAAGTTGAGCGTCTAACGGAGGGCTGTCTGGACTCGAAGACCCCCGTCCTGGTGCACGACGCTGCTCGCTGCCTAACGCCACCGGAACTTTTCGACCGACTTATCGAACTGGTCCGGGCCGGGCACCCCGCCGTGATCCCGATCTTGCCCGTCACTGACACAACCGTTCGAATGGACCCTGAAACGGGGTTGGTGGCTGAAGACCTAGATCGAGCTAGCCTCGCTGCGGTCCAAACCCCGCAGGGCTTCGCCTGGCACGTGCTCAAAGAGGCGCACGGATTGGGCGGTGGTATCGGTGCTTCCGGAAAGGCGGCCGCGACTGACGACGCGTCGCTTGTCCGCCGGGCCGGCTACCCCGTGCTGACCACTCCCGGCAGCGAACTGGGCCTTAAGGTCACTGTGCCTGGGGACATTGAACTCGCTAAGACCTTCCTGGCCTGAGTGGCTGTGGCAGTCTCCGGGCGGCGGCTCTGGTAACTTTCAAGTAGGCCTCTGCCAAAAACTCAACGTGGCCGCCAGGAGCATCAATGATTGAAGAACCGACCGGCTTCGTCCCAGGTGTCGCAGAGCCACCCACGGGTATCAACACGGGACCTGCCAGGCCTGTTCCCGTTTCAAAGATTTTGTCTTGGGCATCCTGGGACTGGGCTAGCGCAGCTTTTAACGCGGTTGCCACCACCTTCGTCTTCACGATTTACCTCACGACTGACGGCATGTTTACAAGTTCGTACCAGGCGAACCAATACCTGTCTTGGGGCATGGCGGTGGCCGGGGTGATCATCGCACTGCTCGCGCCCATCACCGGCCAGCGAGCCGACCGGAGCGGGAAGGGCGTGCGGGTCCTGGGGTGGTTCTCCCTTTTGGTCTTTGCGGTCCTCGCAATGATGTTCTTCGTTTACCCCGAATCACCCCTGGGCCCAATCGGGGCCCTTTGGCTCGGGATCGGTCTGCTGGGCTTGGGCAACATCTTCTTTGAGTTTGCTTCGGTCAACTACAACGCCATGCTGAACGACATCTCCACACCTGAGAACAGGGGCAAGATCTCTGGGATCGGGTGGGGGAGCGCCTACATCGGCGGCATCGTCCTACTACTGATCCTGTTCTTGGGCTTCATAAACCCTGAGGTGGGGCTGTTTGGAGTGACGTCTGAGAATGGGATGGACGTCCGAGTCTCGATGCTCATCGCAGCTGCCTGGTTTGGGATCTTTGCTCTGCCGGTCTTGCTGAACCCTCCTGAAAAAGAGGTAGTTCATGATCCGGGCCCCCGCGAAACCCTGATCGATTCATATCGCCACTTGTTCCGCACCGTTGCCTACCTGTGGAGGGAAAGCCGCAACACACTGAAGTTCTTGATCGCTTCTGCGATCTTCCGTGACGGACTTGCTGGTGTCTTCACCTTCGGGGGCATCATTGCCGGATCAGTCTTTGGTTTTGCTGCCGGAGAGGTGATCATCTTCGCGATCGTTGCGAACGTTGTCGCCGGGATCGCGACCATGACCTTTGGCCCGCTGAATGACAAAATCGGCTCCCGCACACTGATCATGATCTCCCTGGTCATCATGCTGGTAATGGGCTTTGGCGTCTTCTTCCTTTATGACGGTGGTCCCGTTGTTTTCTGGATCTTTGGCCTTGGGCTCACCATCTTCGTTGGGCCCATCCAATCGGCCTCAAGGACATTTCTTGCGAACCTGATTCCGAAGGGGCACGAAGGCGAGATCTTTGGTCTCTACGCCACAACCGGTCGGGCCGTCAGCTTCCTTGCTCCCATGTTTTACGGGATCGCCATCTGGCTGGGTGGAGTGATCGTTGGAGGCGAGCCGACCTATTGGGGCATCTTGGGAATCATGGTGATCCTGCTCCTTGGACTGATCCTGATGATCCCAGTCAAGGCGGAGCGGGGAACGCTGGACCTGAAGAGGTGATCGGTTAGGCGCAGCGCGCTAGGTTCTTTGAACCAGGGCAACCGCAAAAGCTGCGAGCCCCTCCTGCCGACCAAGAAATCCCAGCTTGTCCGTGGTGGTGGCGGAAAGGCTCACGCTTGCGCCGCCCAGGGCGGCAGACAGCGCAGACGTTGCTTCCCGGCGTCTCCGCGCCATGCGGGGTCTTTCACCGATTACCTGGACACTAACGTTTCCGACGCGCCAACCGGTTTCATCAAGCAACCTACGGACCTCGTTCAACATTCGCCTTCCAGAAGCCCCTTCCCACTCCGGGTCAGAGGTGCCGAAGACCGTCCCCAGCTCTCCAAGGTCTGCTGCGCTGAGAAGTGCGTCGCAGACGGCGTGAGCTGCGACGTCAGCATCAGAGTGCCCCTCCAAAGCGCGCTCGCCCGGCCACTCTAGGCAGGCCAAGTGCAGTGCCCGCGCATCGGCTTCGTCTTCGGATGCGAAGGCGTGAACGTCGAAACCTTGTCCCACACGAATCTCCATGTCCATACCTTGATCCTAAGCTGGCATAGCACTTCTGCCCCCTTCCCCCCTCCCGCTTTGGCTGCGAGTTGTAGCCCGAAAAATACCCGATTCCCTCGTTTTGGGGCTACAACTCGCAGCCAAAGCGGAAAGGGGGGTTGCGGCTAGGGGAGGTGTCGCATGACGCTGGCTGCAACGGTCAGGGTCTTCGCCCACGTTTCGTGGCTCAGCCACGTCGGACCCGAGACGGGCAACAGGTGCTGCACTGCAATCGCCACAGATTCGGTGTACTTCTGGATCCCAACAAGGCCGTGTCTGCGGCCGATCCCCGATTGTTTCATGCCGCCCATGGGAGCCCCGTATGAGGCCCAGGCGGCGCCGTACCCATCGTTCACGTTGACCGTGCCGGCCTGGATTTGGGTCGCTACCCCCTTCCCGTTTCGTCTGCTCCAGATTGACGCGTTTAGGCCGTACTCGGAGTCGTTCGCCCGGTGGACAGCCGCGGCGTCGTTGGCCACTCGGTAGAGGGAAACGACGGGACCGAAGGTTTCGTGAGCGTAGATGTCCATGTCTGGCGTGACGTCGGTTAGGACAGTCGGCTCGAAGAAGAAGGGACCGAGGTCAGGCCTGGGATGCCCTCCCGTCAGGACGGTTGCGCCCTTAGCCTTGGCATCTTCGACTGCGGCAGTGACTTTGTCCAGCTGGGCCTGGCTACTGAGAGAACCCACATCGGTGTTCCAGTCGTAGCCTGGCCCCATCGTCAGCGACTTTGTCTTGGCCACAAACTGTTCGGTGAAGACGGCCCAATGGGGCTCCGTGACGTAGATGCGTTCAATGCTTATGCAGAGTTGCCCAGCGTTCGCAAAAGAGGCCTGGACGGCTCCGGCGGCCGCGCGCTCGGGGTCGGCGTCTTCTAGAACCAGAAGAGGGTTCTTCCCTCCAAGCTCAGCTGCGAACCCGACAAGGCGTCCCCCTAGTTTTTCGGCCATCGCCTTTCCGGTCTTGGTGGACCCAGTGAAGGTAACGAAGTCCGCGTTACTGGTGAGGGCCTCCCCGACAATCCCGCCTGGACCCACGACGACCTGAAGCACTCCCTTCGGGACCCCTGCCTGGAGCAACAGGTTTGCAATGGCGATTCCGGTTAGCGGAGTGATGGAATCTGGTTTAAGAATGACAGAGTTGCCGGCAACCAGGGCTGGCAGAGCATCTGTTCCAGGGAGTGTCAAAGGGTAGTTCCACGGGGTGATGATCCCGACTGCCCCGTGCGGAACCCTACGTTCCACGGTCTGCGTCAGCCCCGGAAGGGCGCCCCTCTTACGTCGAGGCTCCAGGGCTCTTTCCGCATTGCGGTAGACGAAGTTTGCCCAGAGCGGCAGGTCGATCACTTCTTCGAACGCCGCAGATCTTGCCTTACCTGTCTCTAGCTGTAGCAAATCCAGCAGCCATC
>CAYFRQ010000028.1:0-17378 GCA_964345615.1 uncultured Actinomyces sp.
AACGTCAAAAAACAAACACTATCAAGTTCACAAACAACACCCCACAAACCCCAAAACCCCAGACACAAGCCAAGAACCTCAAGAAGTTGGGCCAGCCCACCAAACACTTTTCCGAACCAAACCACCGGACCCAACAAAGGCCACCAGGTCAAACCGATCCCGTACTGCTCAGCGCGACAACCACAAGCCTACCCACCAACCCAACCCACGTCCACAAACCCCCACAATGACCCACACCACACACCCCCAAACCCACCCCCACCAGCACAAACACAACCCACCACAAACCCACCCACGCACCACAACCCGGGCGCGCCACACCCCAAACACAGGGCAAACAAACCGCAACTACACCGTGGCAGTTGTGGAGGCGGGAGGCGGGGCTACAAGAAACGCTTGACTATCCCGATCAAGAGCGCATCCGCAGCATCCGACAGCCTGGTCCCGACAGAATCGACGCGCTTCAGGACCTCCCTCTTCTTCAGCGTGTCCATGGTCAATTCCTCGGCATAAACGAGCGCCAGGCGGTCTTGATAGTTCCGACGCAACCTGCCGGCGTGGTGTTTCGCGCGGACGCACGCATTGCGAGCCTTCGCCCCATTTGGTGAGGTCGCCGCAACCCGCAGGTGTGTCAGAGAGTTGACGGCGGGCGCAAGGATGTCGTTCGACCATTTGCCGGTAGGAACCTTCCACTTCGCCATCTCACGAACCATGTCGCGCAGGTTGTCTGTCACGTCATCAAGGGACTGGGAGGCGCGAACCAGGTCCTCCCGCTCCAAAGGGACGGTGAGGACTGTGCTAATCAGTTCAAGCAGACTGTCCTTAGCGTCGTCGCCCTCTTGCTCGATCCCCTTCATCGGAGCCCTCGCATGCTTGGCTTTCTCGTCAGCCGAGCAAACTTGGTTAGCGAGCTCTGTCGCTTCTATGGCGACCCCGATCTGCTCCTCCAAGATATCCGTAGCGGTCGTCTTAGTACTCTTGGTGGGAGTGAGACTCCTCAAAAGGTTCGGGAGCCGAATCCTGCGGCTCTTTTCTTCCTCGGTCATTTTTACTCCTTATACATTTTGAAAGATTGCGCCAAGTCCCCACACCAGCAGGAACGAAATCCCCGTGGCAGCAGGCAGGGTCCATACCCAGGCCAAAGCGATTCGGCGGATTGAGGCCCAGTACACGTGCCGGCGTGACCTCTCTAACCCGACACCCATCAGTGAACCAGTCAGGGACTGCGTCATTGACAGTGGAACTCCCAGAGCAGAACCCCCGATAACAGTAATCGCGGTGCTGACTTCGGCCCACAGCAGTGGAAGCGGACGCATTGCGGTCACCCCGTGTCGGACAAACTTGCCAGACTGCTTCAGCCCGGTTAGGACCCCCAAAAGGAACACTGTTGACGCCGCAAGCAGGATGGGAGGGGAAGACGCAATGTCTGAAACGGTGCTCCCTAGAACCAGTGCCGCTGCGAAGGCAATCTTCTGTCCGTCGTTCGCGGCGTAGGCGAGAACCAGGATCGGGAACGTGAGCCCCTGTAAATACTTCACCACCTGGGCAGCGGAAAGACTACCCACGTTGCGGATCGGAGTTTTCGAAATGAGCCAGGCCAAACCCGCGGCGACCATGGGAGCAGCCAACCCCAGGATGAGCACCCGAGCCAAGAGCTTCCCGTCGACCGCAGCCCCGACTGCTAACGCTGCTCCTGTCAGTGCTCCGACCAGAGCCAGAGTGATTGACGTCGGGACCTTGACAAGAGAAGAGAGAAGCAATGTCAACAGGACAGCCGTGAGGACGCTAAACGCTCTCAAACCGTCCGAGCTTGAAAAGCCCGCTAAGGTCTCTAAAGCTTCCGCAACCTGCGAAATGCCAAGCGCAGGAACTAGAGGGATCGCAACCCAAAGCAAGGCCAACGGTAGCAAAACGTGTTCTCTGGCCGTCTGGGAGGGCACCGCAATTATCGGAGCCCCGTCATTTCTTCCACTGACAAAAATGAAGAGCACCGCGACCACTGCGATCAACACTGCCATCAGCCGCCCCCTTGCAACCGATTGACGGGCGGTCGAGGGAACTCAGCCCACGTCCGGTACCACCCGCTCTTGACATTGTAGCCGGGAGACAATGCTAGAGCAGTGACCAGTGTCCGAAGTACGTAAAAGCGTCGCCAACTGCCCCATGGCTGCTGGCGACGCGTTGCCAACGTGATCTATTTTCCGGTGTACACCAGTTTCGTGTCTGTGCCCTCAAGAGTCAGCTTCTCTCCATCGACACTGCCGTGGTCGACAGCCTCAAGAGCCGCAATATACGCCTGGTCCAGGTCCATGAGCGCGTCGTCGCACGCCATCATGGTGCTAGCGACAGGTCCGATGTCGAGCTTGCCGTTTTCCACGGTGAGCGAACCGAAGAGGTTGTTGCACCCGGCATTCGCACTGAATGTCCCGTCCTGCTCAACGTTCAGTTCCACAGGGACCCCATCTACTGGCTTCAGCTCGCCCGCTGCCCCCTTTCCAGATTCAAGCACCCAGGCACCCGTCATCTCTTCCAGGGTGACGTCGCTAGACGAACTTGATCCCCCACAACCGGATAGCGCCAAGGCACCCATAGTCGCTGCAGCCGCAAACGCTAGCCATTTCTTCATTTGGGACCCCCAACTTCTCTCTGGGCGAGCGATCTGGCTCGCTCACCCTTTCAGTGACACGCTACTGCCCCGCACCCCTGCGATGCACGAACCCACCAAACCGAACCAAGATTGTGACACAAACCCGTGGCTCCACGGTCCCTAAAGAGGGAGTGGCAAACTGAGAATATGCCTGTCTACAAGCAAAAACCGCTACGCTACCGCGTGGTTCCCTCTCCTATCGGGTACCTGGGACTAGTGGCAAGCACCCTGGGATTGACCGATGTCTCTTTCGTGCCAGCAGAAGACTTACGCTCGCTCGGTCGGGCAACAAAACCCAAGAAAGCGCGTCCCTCACACAGGTACGAGCAGGACCCCGCCGCACCCGAACACCACCTGGACCGAGCTGAGGAACAGCTCAGGGAGTACTTCAATGGTTTGCGTAAGAGTTTCGCGCTTGTCCTAGACGTCAATCCTCACCTAAGGCGAGATTCTGCGGGTTCTGGGAAACAAGCGGGTGCCGACTTCACATCGACTGTGCAGCTAGCGTTGCTCGAGATCCCCTACGGACAAACCGCCTCGTACGGTGAAGTAGCCGTCGCAGTCGGGTCACCAAGAGCTGCTAGGGCGGTAGGCACAGCATGCGCGAAGAATCGTCTTCCGATAGTCCTTCCCTGCCACCGCGTCGTGCGATCCGACGGTAGCGTGGGCCGCTATGGCGGTGGGAGCGAGATCAAGGAATTCCTGCTGGAGCTAGAAAAACCGCGGACTGCCACCGCTTGACGTGGGCGCTGGGAGCGTCATGAATCTCCCGTCACTTGACCCCGTAGGAGTAGAGAAGTCCGTCACTGCGAACAGTCCACAGCGGGGATTTTGCTCTCTGTTGGTTTGAGCCGCCCATCGCTACCATGCTGCCCCACCCGTTTCCTATTCGAGTACCAGCCCCTAGGGTTCCATCAGCCTTTCCTGGGTACAGATAGAGGTAGCCCCCCTGGTTGCGCGCCACCAGGTCAGGGCGGCCGTCACCAGTCCAGTCGCCCACACCAGCAAGCGGTGTCATGGCGTTCCAACCGGTCCCCATGGCGCGCCGGGCGTTGAAGCCTCCCCGCCCATTGCCGGGGTAGTAGTAGAGACGACCCTGTGAAGGCTCGACCGCGTAAATGGCTGGGCCAGCCGCCGAGCGAGCCAGCACCATCCTGGACATCCCACTCCAACCATGACCGATTTGCCGTGCCGTCCCGAAACCGCCCCTGCCATTACCAGGGTAAAGGCGCAGAGCCCCGGTGGCCTTAACGCGGGCAACCAAGTCCATCTTGCCATCGCCGTCCCAGTCGACACCACCTTGGACCCAGTTGATACCGTTCCATCCGTTCCCGATCTGGCGGCGGGCACCAAACCGCTGCCCGGAAAGACCCGGGTACAAGTAGAGTCGCCCCTGAGCGTCGATCAGCATCATGTCGGGGTAGCCATTGCCGTCCCAGTCACCGGGGAAGATAACGCGGGCAGGCCAGCCGTTGCCGATCCTCAACGGCGTAGTCCAGGTCACCGAAGAAACTGGGGCCGCGGGTCCAGGCAAGTCCTGCATGGAGGCTGGGAACCATTGCAGCATCATCATGTAGACGTTGCGCTGACCATAGCTGTCGCATTTGTTCCCGGTAACCCCCGGCCAAGAGGTTAATGCGGCCTTTGTGGGCACGGCAGGGTTGTACGTGTACAGGGACGCTGTCGCCTGGTTTTGCATGACGAAACTTTGAGTGCCGCAGGACGACGGGTAGGTGGAACTATTGTTGGCCGTGACTACTTTTCCGACATTGTTGTTGAAGTAGAAGTTCCTGTAGCGGTAGCTGCCCAGCCAGTCTGCGCTGTAGTAGAGCTGGTTGGTGAATCCGGAGTACTTGGGATCGCAAGACTGGTTGTCAGGACAGCCCACTCCCATCATCTTGTTCCACCTAGCAGGACTCAACGCCTGGGTCAGACCGGAAGATTCCTTCTGGATGAACACCAGCAGCACCTCTGGGTTAATCCCGCAAGCATCACCAACCTTCTTGATCGCAGTCCAAGAGTTGACAGTCCCGGGAATGCTCAGTGCCTTGCACCCGTGCCCGGCCGCCTGAGAGGACTTGAGGTTCAAGTTTGTTACCTTCTGGTCCTTTAGGCACTTGTTAGTACCGCTGCTCTTGCAGTTCGCCCCCCGGTCCAGGATGAAGGTCTTGATTTGCGCTTCCGTCATTCGAGAGGGCGTGTACAAGGTCGCGTCAGACAAAATGAAGCCCGGGTTCCAATTCGCGACCGCGTTAGACATTGTCAACCAGTGGGAGGAAACTGCGCGAGCACTCAGGGGTGCAGCAAGCATTGAGACAACTGCAGGGGTCTCCTGGGGCTCCTCGGAAGGGACTTCCGCGTCTTCCTCACCAGGTTCCTCGGCCTCCCCGTCACCGGGCTCCTCGGTCTCCCCGTCACCAGGTTCCCCAGCATCCCCATCACCGGACTCCTCGGTCTCCCCGTCACCAGGTTCCTCGGTCTCCCCATCACCAGGCTCCTCAGCGTCTTCCTGGTCGGCCCCTTCGACAGCCTCTTCCTCGGAAGGCAGTGCCTCTTCGCCAGCGTCAGGACCCTCGTTTTCGCTCGGCTCATCGCCGGGATCTGCCGGAGTCTGAGACTCGTCGGTAACGACCAGCTCAGCCAGCACATTCACAACGGCATCGACATCCGACTGGACCTCAAGCCAGACAGGCTGTAGGTCGCCAACCCCGTTAGCCCCGGGCACCACCACCACTTCGATGGCTTCGGCGGAACCAACTTCACCGAGCTCAGCCGCCGGATAGTCCGGATCGGCGGAAAGGCTCTCCCATGCAGACCAGGTCCCTTCAACCAGCACTCGTAGCAGGACCTGCTCGGGCTGCGACTCTGACTGCCACCCCACACGGAAGGCAACTTGTGTGGAGTCCCCAGACGGGTCAAAGTTGATGCGAGCAACCAAGGCTTCCACTAGCCCCGATGGATCTGGTTCAGGCTCACCCTGCCCTGTAAAGGCAGCTAAGACACCCGCCTCCTGTTCCAAGGCGATCACGTCATCGCTGCGATCCACTACCCCTTTGTCATCACTCTCGAAGTAGTCCGGTTCAAAAAGCGCGGGTAGGAGCTCGACGCGGGTCGCGCTTTCACTTTCCCAGACCCGTGTATCAAGCTCAACACCCTGTAGGTCAGGCTGTGACGCTCCAAATACGGGAGTGGCGCTATCAAGCTGAGCAGCCAGGCCTGCCGCCCCGGGGAGCTGAGATGCTCCCTCGGCACCGCCCTCTTCGGGGGCAGCCATCGTTCCCAAAAGAGGCGCGGCAGCCAGGGCCAGGATCCCTACGATGCCCACCACCGTACCGGTCTTACGGGGTCGCTCAACAAAAAAGCGGGGTCTCATCAAAGTCACCTCACGTGCAGTCGGCGTGACACATTGTCCACACTCGCAACAACAGTAACAGTCGTAACGCGGCGTGGCGGCACCCTAAGATAACTACAGTGGTGTAACCTGCCCCCGCTCCTCGGCACTTCAAGGTCGACGAGGACGTAAGGGACTTCGTTGGGCCTGCGGGGATAGCAAGCAAAAATCCCGGTAACGCTGAAGTTACCGGGATCCTACTGGTGGAGCTAGGGGGATTCGAACCCCCGACCTCTTCATTGCGAACGAAGCGCGCTACCAACTGCGCCATAGCCCCTTGCTGCCGGAAAATTCTAACACGCTTGCCAAGGCGTGGAAACCACTAGCGGACGCGAAACCCACCACAAATGACTACTGGGCTCTGCGTTGCTCCAGCACCGCGTCTAGGTCGAACTTGAACGTCGGATTCGAAGCAGTCTCCAGGGCAGACAACTCCTCTTCCGTCGTCGTCCTAGAAGCAACCGAGACGCGAACCGGCCGTCCCGGAACCGCCACGTCTTCCAGAGGCTTAATGGAAACAATGTCCGTATCAGGGTGCACGACACGCGTACGCAAACGGGGTTTCCGAGAATACGTGGGTGCAGGGAGCGGAACGTAATCCCACTGAGAGCCACTCACGCTAGCCAAACGGGGATCCGGGTCCTCATCCAAGCTGGGCTCATGGCGCTCCTGATGGGCTTCACCTTCAGAAGCTGCCGCGTCCACTACTGGGTTTGAAAGCCCCTTGCTCTCAAGTGCCTCTTTTAGCTTGGCTGACGCACGCCCACGCAGGGGGGACTGATCGTCGTGTTCCTGGGCCGTCAGAACTTCAGCTGATGACAGTTGACGCTCAGCCTCACCCCCGGACGCAACCTCACGGACGCTCTCCTTACCGACCTTGTGCAAAGGGGAAGATGACGCGCTCTTTACTTCCGAGTCGTCGTCACTTTTCGGGGCTTCACCCCTAATGATGGCGCGTAGCTCCGCAAGACGCTCATTCTCTGCTTCCGTCTGCTTCTTCGTTCGCTCGCCAGCAATCGCCGAAGTAACCAAAGTGATCGCTAAGAACGCGCCCGGGAGTGCGACCCAGAACCAAGCCACGATCCCGAAACCCGCTAGCGCCACAACCAACAGAGTCGCGGCGACGCTCACCCCGGCCGTCAACAGGCGACGTTTTGCAGCGTAAGACTCACTAGAAATCCGTGCAGCTCGCTTGGCTCTCAAAGCAGAATATTCGCGAACCGCCTGGCGGTCCCCGACCGAGACAGTGCCACGGGGGCGAGCTGGGACCTTCGGTGCTTTGGGGGTCTGCTCACTCATGCCGGTTCCTTCCACAACGCTTCGCCCAAACTCATTCGGAAGCAACGGTCCTGCGGACCGCCCTGAGGCTCTGGAGGGGCTCAGCCCAACCCCGGAATCCTGCAAAAGCACAAGCCCATCCGAAAATCGGTCGGCCTCACGCGAAGAAACGACGACGTAGCGTCGCCGCGACCGCGCAGGGAGCACGTAGACCATCAACATGGCCACGACCATTGCGAAAATCAGACCTGCAGCTTCCACACTCCCAAACCTATGGGGTGGACCCCGCCCAGGTGGCCCGCCACACCGACAGCGTTGGAAACAGCCCCTCCGCCGTCCTCTTTTCCGCACAGGCCGCGCCAAAGCAAGCTACATCGCCTGAGCTCCCAAGTCCTTCTGCCGGCTGAGCAAGAGCGACTCGATCATGGTCAGCTCCCGTAAGTCTTCACTGTCAACTGCGAACGCAACGTGGTCAGCCCAATCTCCCGCTATCGACATGTAGCGGGGTTTGAAACCTTCCCTTCGAAGACTCAGCCGCCTGCAGAGCCCCAGAGACGGGTCGTTGTTCGGCCGGACGTTAATCTCTAGGCGATGCAGGCCCAGATCCAGGATCATTAGGTCGATGACCGCCGCGACGGCGACCGACGTCAACCCGCGGCCAGCGAAACGCTCGCCAATCCAATACCCCAAGACACCCTGGCTCATCGCCCCATGTTGCACGGCGCCTACTGAAACGCTTCCCGCGACTTCCCCGTCGACGTCAATGGCAACAAGCATCCCAGTGCTGTCCCTCATCGACTTATCCATGGCGCGGGCGTACTCGCGCCATGTTGGGGGGAGCTCGGTTGAACCTGGAGGCAGGGTCGCTTCCCACGGAGACAGCCAATCGCGATTCGCACGGCGCACTTGTTCGATCCGAAGAGAGTCGCTCCCCGTAGCGGGCCGAATTGTCACGGCATCGACTAAAGCCCCCGGCGGAAGAAGTCCGGCCAGTTCCTCACCCTGAAAAACGCGGACGAGGGAGTCTGCGCGCCTTCCCCAGACACGCGAACTTGGAGAGAGGGAGAAAAACACCGCTACTGTTCCAACAGCAAACAGGTCAGTTCATCCCCGGGGTTCACCCGCGTCACTTCCTCGGGGACAATAGCAAGGGCGTTCGAGGACGCAAGCGCAGACAGCCACAGTTTGTTCGGCTCTCCCATAATCTCAGCTCGATACCCAGAGCGAGGAGATCCATGGAGTTTCACCCGCACAAACTCACGGTAGCCCTGGGGCGAGTCCCAACCGCGGTCCACCTGCCCTTTGACCGCGCTACGGTTGATCTGCTTTTCACCCTGCATCTTTCTCAGAGCGGGCCTCACGTAGACCTCGAAACTCACCTGGGCTGCAACAGGGTCACCTGGGAGAGCAAAAACGGGCACGTCCGTGCCTCGGTCAGTGGGGACAGTGCCGACACCCAGCATGTGACCCGGCCAGGCCGCAACGTTATCGAAGCGAACTTCACCTAGCGCACTAAAAACCTCGCGCACCGTGTCTGCGCTTCCGAAAGAAAGCCCGCCGGTCGTGATTATGAGGTCGGCACGCATCAGCTGATCCTCGACAACAT
Source organism: uncultured Actinomyces sp. (assembly GCA_964345615.1). GTDB lineage: Bacteria > Actinomycetota > Actinomycetes > Actinomycetales > Actinomycetaceae > Scrofimicrobium. Next base: position 8,923 of record CAYFRQ010000028.1, read on the forward strand.
CCCGCAGTCTCTGGCGTTCGTCCGGAACCGCAGTGACCCGGTAGGCCTCCACGCCAAGGTCCGCCACTGCCGCCGCCAGCATGTGACCGTTCGCGTCAAAAACGGTTCCGGGCCCAGCGTTGGCCCCTGGCTCAACCAGTTCGTCGCCAACGGAAAGGATCACGACGCGAGGCTGTGGGTGCACAACAACACGGTCACGACCAACCGCCGCGAGGGCCGCGATCTGCGCGGGAGTGAGGCGGGCACCCGACTCCAGGATTTTTGTGCCCTCTTGAAAATCTTCTCCCATGACCCGGATGTTGTCGCCGGGACCCACTTTTCCAGAAAAGTAAGCGACCGCCGTCCCCAAGTCACTGAGGTCAAGTGGCGCAACCGCGTCGGCACCCAGGGGCATGGGCGCACCTGAAGCAATGCGGATAGCGGAACCTGGCACCAAGGCCTCAACTTCCGTTGACCCCGCACCGATCTCCGAGGTCACCATGAGCCGGGTTGGGGTTGCGGCCGAAGCGAGTGCCAAGTCGGCGCTCAAGACCGCATAGCCGTCACAAGCTGCGACGTCGGTCAGGGGATGAGAGAACGGGGCAACCACATCTTCGGCGAGGACGCATCCCATTGCGTCCCCAAGCAATAGGTCCAGCGGGGGCTGCTGGGCGGAGGCTGCAAGGCAATCCTGGTAAAACTCTGCTACTGAACGCATGGAGACAGTCTCTCATCGGACTCCTGAAAACTTGCAAGGCAAGCCGCGAACCCGCATTGGCGCAAGTAGAGTATGCAAGGGGACCAATGACGGAACGAAAAAGATCCTGGCGAAACGCAAGCCTTGCGGCAAGGAGAGCGCGGGCCGCGGCGCGCGCGCCGCGGGGTGGAGAGCAGCTGGCAACGCGCGCCCTTGCACTGATGGACTCCCTGAGCCTTACTCCAGACGCCGGCGCCGTGGCCATATATGAGGCTTACGCTTCCGAGCCGAACACCAGAGAACTGGAGTCTCTTCTAACTGACCGCAATTGGCACGTGCTGGTCCCGAATCTGGAATTCCCAACAGATTCTGTGACCCCGTTTGTTGATCGACTGGACGGGGCCTACGTTTGTTCGCTCGAGGCACCGACCCAGTCCGAAGTGGCGTTGGTGATTCTTCCCGGCCTGGCTTTCGGAACCGATGGCAGACGTCTGGGCCGAGGCGCAGGCTGGTACGACCGTGGGCTGGCACGCCTCTTTGAAACCCAGGGTTGGGCGCCGACACTAATCGGCCTATGCTTCGATACCGAACTGCACGAAGATGGTACAGTGCCCATAGAGAAGCACGACGTCTTCATGGACTACGTGGTCACCCCCACCCGCACAATCGCGGTGGATTGAAACTCTCCCCACAGGGACTTCTCCACAGCTCACCGCCAAATGCAGAGCACCGGCACCAGTGTTAGACAGTGTTAGGGCATGCACAAAAGGAAAAAGGTGACCAGAGGCGGGCGAATACTCTTCGATCAGCTGCTCCCCTTTGCGGTCGGGGCTCTGCTGGTTCTAGTTCTAGTATCCGCAATCCTGGCGTTGGGCCCCGGTGGTGACGGGACCGCGGTGCTGGTCGCCAAGTCGGATCAAGAAGGTGGAAAGCCTTTGGATCCAGCAGACACCAAGATTGTTTCAGTCCCCCCTAGTGCTGTGCCCGATGGGGCCTTGACTGCACCGGCGGAACTAGCGGGCCTAGTTGCCTTGCGCACCCTGCCGCGCGGGACCGTTCTAACCAGGGCTGACTTAGCGTCTGAAGCGGATCTGCTTCCTGCAGGAAAGGCCGCAGTCCAGTTGGAACTTGAAAACGGCATCCTGGGCGTAGAAAGCGGTGACACCGTCCAGATCTGGGGGCCGCCAGATGCCTGCATGGTGGCGGAAGGGGGTATCGAGCTTTTGGATAGCTCAGCAAGGGTTCAGTCCGTGAGCGCCGAAGATGCCTCACTGCTCTCGGGAGAAACAGCCAGCGTTGTTGTCCTTGGTGTCTCCCAAAGAGCTGTCCCCGACGTTCTTTGCGCAGCAACCTCAGGGCGTATTCACCTGGTCCGAACCTCAGGCTGAAAACCCTTCACCAGTGGGGAGGAACGTCCTCTTTTAGGCGTTGATCATTGGAGTCTGTTCGACTTAGCTCCGGGTCGGGCCATGCTGGATCTGGTTCCCGCACCGCCTGGAACGGGTCCTGGATCTCCCCTGAGTCAAGCAGTGCTTGGTCGTGCGGGGAGAGGTAGATCGCGGCCCTGCGCTTCGGCGTTCTCTTGACTCTTCGTGAACCACGGTCAGTGCCGGACACGCCGCACCACTGTCTTCAGCACGGAATCCGTTTGCACACCGCGGCGGGTGATGCCCAGCTCTTCCCGTAGCTCTTCAACCAGAACTGCTTCGTCCCGTTCCACCCCGTCGCTAAGAATCCACCTTGCCATCTCGTCGAGTTGGTCATCGCTGTAGGCCGCAAGGGGCAACCCAACCGCGTAGGGCGGACGAGGACCGCGAAGCGCAACAGACTCGAGTTGTCCAAGTTCAGTTGCCCACGTGTCTAACGACTCCTGAGGTGCAATCGACGGCTCGAGAACAGCAAGGGTCCCCGTCACATCCAGTTCGGTAACTCGGTCACCATCAACCTCGGGATTCTGGGCCGTCTCGAATAAACTTGGGGCGTCGTGCGCCTCATTTTCCGTAAAAGTCATTCCCAGTGCCGCCGCCGCAGCTGGAGTGTGCGGGAGTCCGAGCCGAGTGTAGTACTCATCGACCGCGTCGAGAGCCAGCTGCACGATTTGCTGTGCCTCCCTATTGGGGTCAATGAACACTGCCATCGACAAAGCAGTGTGGACCTTCCACCCCTGCTCCTCAAGCATCGTGGGCCAATGCCGGCCCCGCACTCGCAGAGATGGTTCTTCAATGTAGGACTCGTCATCGGTCAGGACCGCGACCAGAAGCTCATTAGGGACCTCTGGGTGGCCAATTGCAAGCGGGATGGTCAGTCCGCCTTCGACACCAAAGTTCGGAACGACACGGAGGCCCAGACGGTGGAGGCGTTCGGCTAGGTCTACAAGCAGGTGGGGTGGGGCTTGCGGCTCCACCTGATCCTCAGCGTCCGGAAGGCTTGTCAGACCTGACTCGGCCGCGGCTAGTAGGTCAACCAGAACTCGCTCGCCATCATGATGCAACCGTGAAGCGTCTATCTCATCTGCCCGGAGGGACGACACAATCGTGACGTGGCCGCGGAGCCCATGCGCCAAGTCCTGCATCACTTCAATGCCGTGCTCAGTCGACAGCTCTCCGAAATCGTGGATGACTCGGCCATGGGGAGTCTTCGCGAAACCCACTGAGACAATCACGCGATCTGCCTGCCTGGCAGCAAGGTCTGCGGGAGTATTCAGCAGAGATTCCAGTCCTCCCGCTGCCGCGACCGCGTCAGCGAACTCCGGGTAATCTTCACCGTGCTTGCGCACGGCCAAAGCCAAGTTCTCTGCGTGCCTGGGGCTGAAAGTCACAACCGCAAGCTTCTGATCAGGGTGATCCCTCAAAGCGGTAGCCATCAGTTCAGCGACAGTCGCGGCCTCGAGAGCAGAGGTCTCGATCGCGTGCGAATCTGAAGCGGGCATTCCCCTGCCCTCTACGAGCACGAAGTCAAAGGGTCCGCTGGCCCTTGGTGATGGGACAATCAGTTCATCTCCACCGCCCTCGTGTAAACGCAGAATTTCAGCAAACACGTGGCCCTGTCCACCACGTTCACGTGGCAACTCCAAAACTGGAAGGGCCTCGGTGAGAGCTTCCGTTGCCGACCCAGGTGATACGCCGCGAGCGTTCAGGACCGCCACCACCTGCCTGGATCTCGCCAGAAGAGGGGCGAGTTCTCCCGGAGACATCTCAGGCAGGTTCCCCAAGACCAACGAACTCACCGGCCTGCTAGCCGGCGCCAAATCCAGGAACTGTGCGGGGCCGCAAACAACGATCGGCATCAGATCCCAGGGCAGTGTCATGGAAGCAAAAAGCTCCTCGAGAGACTCGCCACGATCGAGCCTTTCCAAAAGCTGTTGCTGCTGATCAGGGTAGAGACCCAAAGCGTCAAGACCCCTGGATGAGACACGTTGCTCCAGAGCCGGCCCAAGCGACTTCGCTTGCTCAGCATCCAACTGACGGGTCTCTTCCAGCAAGCCCGTTAGGGCGCTGGGGTCGAAGCCGCCGAGGCGGGGATCCTCGGCCAACATGAAACCGAGGGCTGACGCCCACCACGCCAAGTCGAGTTCAAGGCCCAGAGATTCGCCATCAACTCCACGGGCTCGAAGGTCCATCACCAGGTCATGAAGCCCCATGGCGTCCAACTGGTCGAGCACGCTGAGGAGCTCCGGGATCCGGGCTGCCCCCTCCGGGTCGTTGTACAGCGCTGAGACAATCCCCGCTAACTCATCGACCGGTAGGGACTCCAGCTCTCCATACACCGGCTCAACGAGCGGTTTGATCCCCTGAAGGAGCGCTCCAAGCTCTTCCAAAGAAGCCTTGAGCACGTCAAGGTTCTCCGGCACCGCTGGGACAGCTTCACTCGACAAGCGAGCCTTGCTCCACTGATGGCGTACTGCCTGGGCAGTAATCAGCTCAGCATGGAGGTCTTTAACGTGGACTCCCGTGCGCACCGAGTCCTTCGCCTGTTTTTGAAGGGAACGCAGGGCACCTCTTTTCAAGCTGATGTTTCGGCTCTTCCGCCACTGTTTCGGAGCGGTTGCAACGACCATGTCTGCGGGGGAACGCTCAAGAACCTGCGGCTCAAAGACGTCCAGAACGTCCCGCAGCCGAGTCAGTAGTTCAAGTTGCTCTGCCCATTCCTGGAGCGTGAGCGCCCCTACAAGCTCAGACTGCGCCGGTGCGACCGACATCTGCATGCGTACCGCCGGGAAAACTTCCTGATCCAGGCGCCCAAGGGTCGCCAGGATCCCACTGACGTCTTCCGGATCGTCGATAACGACACCGGTCCAGGGACTCAACGCCACGTCAGGTTGGAAAAGCCCCAGTGTAGAAGCATGTTCCAGGAGTTCCCGAGCCTTCTGACCGCCATCCACCGCTAGCGCGGAAAGGGTCTCCATCGGAAAACGCAACGTGGTTCCGGGCGGATCGGCAAGAGAAGTGAGGTCGGTAAGAACCTGAAGGGCGTCGAACGGAGACACACCCCACGGTTCGAAGTCTTCGTGGAGCGCTTCTGTGTAGTCGTTGAGTGCGGCGCGGGCACGTTCCAGCTTTACTCGACCCGCGTTCATTTCTGGATCGGGAGGTAGCAGGAACTGGCCGGAAGCGGCTTTCTGCAAGTCTTCGCGTACTGCTTGCTCGTCCGCGAAGACGGACAGGTCCGCAACGACCGAGCTGGCGTGAGCCTCACTAAAGGTCCGCATCAGCTCCGCATGCTCCTGGGCGTCGCTCGTGAGAACTGCGACCCTGTTACCAGCGTGCGTCAGCGCCGCAGCAATCGACGCACGTGCTTCGGCTTGACCGACCCCTCCGGGCACCGCCACGACAGCTGAAAGACCCGAGACAAGTTGTTCAATGACATCCAGTGTCCTTGGTGACTGGTCGCCAAGACCCAGTTCATGCCACGGGTCGCGGTCCGCCAGGTTCGGTTCGCGTTTCCCAACCAAGAGTGAAGCGCGAGCGGCAGGGTCTCCGCTCAAAGCGCGAACAACCGGTTGGTCCCCGTTGTCTTCGAGTTTCAGCAGCTCCCGGTAGATGCCAGCAGCAGGGTGGGTGTAAATGCCTAGGCCCAGCCCCTCATGGATTACGAAACCGGGAACGCTCTCACCTGCTTCACGGATCAGCTCTAGCGCTGCTGCCGGTAGAAAGCCTTCAGGCCCGTTCATTGACTGAGATAGGGCTTCCATGTCCAGCCCAGTCCCAGACTGCTGGATGACTCGAACAAGCGGACTGGACAGTTCGACCCCGGGGCGCAACTGCAGGGTTGTAACCCCATCAGCATCTTCTGCGATAGACACCCGTCTCATCAGAACAGGGACTTCACCGGGAGTTCCGTCCCAAGATGCAACCCCTATCGCCAGGTGAACTTCGCCCTTCCCGTAGCGGGCTCGCAAGTCCTGAACCCAGCGATTGAGTTTGGTGATTCCTTCGGAGGCTCGACCCGCGGATTCGGGCTCCCGGATTAGCGTCGTGAGCCTGGTCGGGTGATCAACATAAAGTTGGGCCAGCCCTCCCGGGTTCGCGTACTCAAGAGTCACGCGAAGGTCTCTGAGCTCCTGGCTCTCATCTCGCAATGCCCTACCGAAGCTCTGGCGCCAAGTGGCGATTGAGTCTGCGAGAGTGGGAGACGACGCAGCACCGGCCCGATCCGTGCTGTTTTCGGAACCCTCTTGCTGCTCCCCACTTTCCGCGGGGTCACCAGACGCGCGACCTTCGACTTCCTTATCGGATTCGTCAGGCCACCGCTTTGAAAAGAAACTAGGCGCCACAAAGCCAGACTAACGAGCCCACAGCCCGGCGGCGTCGCGGCTTGCCGAACAGGGTCCAGTCAGCTCCGGAAGTCCCTCACTGCGCGCCCCACGCCAAGCAATTCCGCAATTGCCGCGGCTGCTCTAAGGGATCCCTTCCCATCTCCGTAGGGGTTGGTCGCCTGCGCCATCTTCTGATAGGTCCGCTGGTCGTTAAGCAGCGTCGTGACTTCCGCAACGATCCTGTCTCTATCCGTGCCTATAAGCTTCACTGTTCCTGCGTCGACGGCCTCGGGCCGTTCAGTGTTATTGCGCACGACCAGCAGCGGATTCTGGTGGGCGGGCACGACGATCGTCAGCTTGGGGTTTTCCCCCGCAATGATCTTTAGCGCTGCGCCAATGTCTTCCATTGGTTTGCCCCAGTTCTCACGGTGGTGAGACCTGCGGCGGTTGCCGTCGTGATGCCGCCCTCCGCTTCGTCATGCTCCCAGTTTGCCAGCGCCTCCCAGGAGAGGACGACGGAACACGTTAGACAATGTTGCCTGTACCAGCGCCACGGGAAGACTCAGCACGCTGAAGATCATCATTGCAAGGTCGCGCGGGGTCGAACTACCCCTAAGAGGCTTCCCTGCGCGCTTAGCCTGCAGGCCCGAGTACGCAAGCCCAATGACGTTTCCCCACATCATCACTCTGGTCGCGCCCAGGATGCCGCGTGCCAGGTTGGAGCCATACTTTTTCTCTATTGATGCCCAGGCCTCCTGATCCGGCTGGCCACTAGCGTCCGCGTAGTGCTGGGCGAACATTATCGCGGGGAGTTCTCGGTCTGGCGCTCCATCGTACTCTCCGCTCAACATCTGTCTGATCTCTTCGGAGCCCATCCCGGCACGCAGGGCCATCTTTGTGTGCCCGTAGGCGCACGCTGGGCAACCGTTCACCTCGGTTACAGCAAGCATGATCCGCTCCGTGAAGGGGACTCCCATCCGGTCCCTGTTCTTGATGAAGTCAGGCAGGCTCCGAAGCGCCTCGACCGTGACCGCGTAGGCCTCAGGGAACGTGAACTGTTTTTTGGGTTGTAACAAACCTGCGTGCCGTGTCATGAGAATCCTCCAGATGCCTATTGCCTACGCTAGCCGCTCCATGCACTCCGCCTCGAAACCACGGCGTCTATCACTAGAAAACGGCCACACACACCCAGTTGGACGCCCCGACCGCCTGCACGCCTGAAGAACGAAATGAGAAGGATGACGAGCTGAGGCAGTTGACGAAGATGATTCCGCAGACAGCGCGGATGTTGACGGCGATGTTGATTTCTGGGCCATCGACAGGGCCGATTCGGATTTGCAGGCCCTGATCCTTCGTGCTCAAGAGGCCGAGGGAGAGGATCGGGACGACTTCCTGCCGCAAATCGAAAAAGACCCTAACCCCCTAACGGACCAGGTCCTCAAGGCCATGAAGGTCACGGTCGCCGAGTTGGACTTCGAGCAAGTTGGCGAGTCTGACGTCAGGGCATGGAGCCTGTTCCGCAAGGCCAAGGAGGCGGGAGAGCCGACCGAAAACCGCGGCCCTTCCGCGTAACTTCAACTGTGCCCTCGACACGATTCGAACGTACGACACCCGCTTTAGGAGAGCGGAGAGTCAGGCTCTAATAAACAAAGGCGATTTCTGGTTTAAGGCAGCAAGTCGATAGCTTCGGGACGAGCTTTCATCGAGTGGATGATCAGCTCATTGCCGCTATCGAAGACCAGCACCACTAGCTCCAACAGGCGCCCACTTGTGTCAAAGCCAAGCCGAAACTGCCTGGAAGGACGGTCTTCGTCCAAGTCTTCAATCCATAGGGCCCACGTGGCCGCATAAATAGAGTCTTCGTCTGAGATTCCGTGCTTGCGTGCAGATTGATGGACTTTCACGCTATGGCCAATTGGAGCGCCTCACGGATAACACTGGAGCGAGTTTGTCCCGTGGCTGTCGCATGCGCATCCAACGCCTCCAGCTCGTCCTCCGTAAGGCGTAGGGCAACGACCTGCGAGG
>CAYFRQ010000029.1:0-16123 GCA_964345615.1 uncultured Actinomyces sp.
GAAGACAAGGTTCTGACGTTCCCATGGAAGAACGGTCTAGACCTTGACGGGATCTGGCAGACGTACATGGACAACGGACACGTTGACTGGATTCACGCGGACTCTGAATCAGCGGTGCTGAAAGCTCAGCACCCCGAGTTTGACGTGTGGTCGCAGGGCGTTCACGCCGCGAACGGTGTCAGCTGCGCCGACTGCCATATGCCGTACCAGCGTAATGGTTCCGTGAAGCTCAGCCAGCACCAGATCACGTCGCCTGTTGCCAACTACAACACGGCTTGCGGGACCTGCCACGACACGCGTGGTGACACGCTTGAGAATCGCGTGCAGACCATCCAGGACAACTTCATTGAGTCCCGTGACCGGGCACTCGATGCCACGGTTTCGTTGATCAACGACATTGAAGCTGCGATGAAGGACGGCTCTGCCACGGAAGATGATCTGGTGAGCGCTCGCTACTTCCAGAACAAGGCCAGCTTCTACACCGACTATGTCTACTCAGAAAACTCCTATGGCTTCCACGCACCTGACTACAGTCAGCGTGTCCTAAGCCAGGCGCTAGACGCGGCTCGCAAGGGTCAGCTGGCACTGAAGGGCGTTCCCATGGAAGAGCTTGAGCCATCTGAGATTTCCTTGCGGAACGCCTCAGAGTCGGCGCGCTTCCAAAAGATCGTGAGTGACGCTGACGCAGCCGAGACCAACCAAGCAGCAGGCTAGTTGATGAGCAGTCCCGCAGCGGATAAGACCGGCGAGGGTGTAGGCGCACACCAGGAGCCTGCGGATGAAGACCAGGACTTCTACGAAGGCTTTGAGGGTGATGACGACCTATTCGACAGGTCGCGCACCTCCCGAAAAAAGAAGGCCGGCAAAAAGCGGAAAGCCGCGGAAGACGCAGAAGACCCCGAAGACGAAGATGCGCAAGATCGGGACGACGCGGAACATGCGGGCCCTGAGAAGGCCACGTACGCGACGCTTCCCCGTGGCGTGAAGATAGGGATTGTCGTTGCCCTGATAGTCGGTGTGCTCACCGGGATCTACGTGGCTGGCGGTTCCGGGGGTAGCGGCACGTTGGCTGACGCGGAACTACCCGAAGGTCACCCGGACATCAGCCAAATGGGATCCTCGGACACATCTGTGATGGGGACCGGAGAGGTTGAGGGGCTCGCTGAACTGGTTGCGTTGGTTGAGCGGGAACCAGAGAACCTCGATGCGCGGATCGACCTTGGCGTTGTTTACTTTAACGCTGGTGAAATCGAAGAAGCCGGAAAACAGTGGCAGGCCGTACTGGATGCCGACCCTGACAACATTCCTGCCCTCTACAGCATGGGCTTCTACTACCTCTCCCTGGATCCGCCCGATGAAGCGGCAGCGCGGGAAACCTGGACCCGGGTCACTCAGGTAGCCCCGGACTCGGACGAAGCCGCTAACGCTACCTCCCACCTGCAGTCCCTGATCGGGACCGAATAGAGGGCCCCTTCGTGGACTCCGTTTCAATCCCTGTTGCCTTCCTGGCTGGCATCATTTCGTTCGCCTCACCCTGCTTCCTCCCGATCGTGCCCGTGTTTCTTGCCTACCTAACCGGGGGTAACTCAGGGGACCAGCGCACTGCCCCAATTCCTGCGCTGGCGCGGGCAGGGAGCGTGAGCTCGGATGGTTTCATCACGTACGACTCGGGTAGGACTCCGTCACAGACTGCGGGGTCTCGGCGGCAAGGACCGTGGTGGGGGGTTGCGAACGCTGCGGTTTTCTCCGCGGGGTTCACCGCTGTCTTTATGGGAATCTGGTTGGTGATTTCCCTAATCGGACTATCCGTTGGTGACTACCGCGGTGTCCTCCGGGTCATTGGCGGCGTGGTTCTAATCCTGCTGGGGCTAGTGACACTCGGATTTTTCCAGAACCTGACCGGGCGGGGCGGGGCGCTCGAGCGCATCAACATGGCAGGCGCACCAACCTTGCGACGTTCAACCCTAATGGGGCTTGGCTTCGCCGCGGCATGGTCGCCGTGCATCGGGCCCGTCTTGGGAGTCATCCTGGGGCTCGCTATGGTCCGCGGGTCACTGGGTGCCGGCATGGTGCTTTTGCTTGCCTACTGTCTGGGACTGGCCCTGCCTTTGCTGCTGATGGCCGCAGGTGTCGGGGGTCTGCGGGACCGTCTTTCTTGGTTCTCACGCCACGGCCGCGTGATCACAATAGTTGCCGGAGTCTTGCTGATTGTGATCGGATTCCTTTTAGCGACAGACCTGCTGGCTCCTCTTAGTAACGTGAGCCTGGGAGGGATCTAGGGAGATGCATGACTGAGGACGCGACCATAGAAGACCGCACAGACGTAGGGGCGGGTGAGATCTTCCACTGGATCTACCGGTTCTTCTACTCAAAGACGGTCGGCCTGACCCTGATCCTGCTACTGGCGTTCTACGCCATTGTCGGGTCGCTGGTGGTCCAGGCCGCGCCAGGCACCTACGCGGACCCCGCAGCAAAAGAGGCCTTCCTGGCGCAGGTTGGCCCCACGTACGGAGCGTTCGCCCCGATCCTGAATGCCCTCGGTTTTTTCCACGCTTTCACGTCTATAGGGTTCTACGTTGTCGTTGCGATGCTGGCGCTATCGGTTACGGCCTGCACGGTTCACCGCATCCCAGAGTTGCTGAAGCGTCAAAGGGATCCCCGGACCCACGTCTCCAAGCGCTTCTTTGACAAGGCCCGGTATCGGGGGGAGATCGTTGCCCGCGTTCCCGCCGCTTCCGCTCTTAACGCGACCCGGCAGGTTCTGAAAGATAACCGGTTCCGTGTCCTTGAAGATCCTCGCGAACCTGAGACCGCGGTTTACGGCGACCGTTTCGCTTGGTCTGGGATAGGCACCGTCATCGCGCACCTGAGTTTCATTATCATTCTGGCTGCTTTTGTCATCAGTGCGACCTGGGGAATTGAAGACCTAACGACCATTCCCGTTGGTGGAAGCGCCGAAGTGGGGCACGGAACCGACCTGGTGCTCTCCGTCAACTCTTTCCAGGATACGTACACGGATGAAGGAAGGCCCGCGGACTACGTCTCTGAGATTGAACTGTCGGACGCTGGCGGCGTGATCAAATCCCAGGAAGTCCGAGTCAACTCGCCGCTCACCTACAAGGGTTACCGGTTCCACCAGCAAACGTTTGGGGTCGCAGCCGAGTTTAAGGTGGCAGAGCCGGGACGTGCGGTTCTTTTCGATGGTGCGATCCCCTTACAATACACCTCCAGTGACGGTTTGAACGCCGTGGGGCGCGTGGAGCTCGAGGATGCGGACCTAGAGATCATTGTCGCTACAGCAGCTTCAGGGCAGACGGGGTCTTCGATCCCGGCGGGAGCAGCAGCTATTGAGATCTATCAGCTTTCCAGCGACCAGCCGGTAGGCATGGGGGAGCTTTCACAGGGAGAGACAGCGGAGGTTGCTGGTCTTGACGTCACGTTCGAACGTGAAACGAAGTACACGGGCATCCTGATCCGTCAGGACCCCGGGACAGTCTGGATGTGGATAGGATCCGTCCTGCTGGTGGTTGGCATGTCGATCACGTTCGCTTTCCAGTACCGGCGCATCTGGGTTCGGGTCTTCCCCACGGACGAAGAAGGCCAGGTTGCGATCCGTTTCGGGGGCGTCTCCCGCCTGGACGTGTCGTACCAGCGTCTCTTTGAGAACGTGGTGGCAGAGGTTAGTGAAAAACTGAGCAACACGCCCCAAGACTTACAGGTTGATGCCGAGTACCCGGCAGAACAGGATTAGGACATGGAAGCACTGAAAGTTGCCGAGTACCTGTTGGTCTCTGCCCTGATTTTTGTTGTTCTAGCGCTACTTGCAGACATCGTGGTTGTCACTACGCGTACCTCCGCAAAAACCCGTGCCCGTGTAAAGGCTGGCGTCAGCGCGGGTGCCGCTGACCGCGGGGTCGAAGTGGAGGTCGAAGACAAGAGAGCCTCCAGTCCGGTGGTCTCAGCAACTACCAACACGAAGTCTGGCGACAAGCTGACTGCGTCCGCGACCCAGGCCGCTAAGCGAAGCAAGCGAGGCCTTCCTAAAGGCTTGGCGCTTTACGGCACAGGCTTCACGTTCATCGCCTTCACCCTGGTGACCGTCTACTTGGTTCTGCGCATGTCGATGACGGGGTACGGCCCCTTCGCTAACCAGCACGAATTCGCCGTTTCTTTCGTCTGGGGGATTCTGCTGGCCTACCTGGTCGCTGAGTACGTCTTCGAAGTCCGCGCACTGTCCCTGATGGTTCTGCCCATTGTTGCCGGCCTCATCGTCTACGCCCTGAGCCTTCCGGTTGAGGTCGAATCCCTTATCCCAGCCCTTCAGAATCACCTGCTACTGAACCTTCATATTGGCTTCGCGATCCTGGCATACGGCGCTGCAGCCGTGTCGTTTGGTGCGGCTGTGTTCTACCTGGCCTATCCCTGGCTGTCCACCAAGATCAGACACCTCCCTGCCCGCGGTCTGCTGGACGATATCGGATACAAGGCCGCCACGGTTTCTTTCCCCATGCTCACCATCGCCATTGTTCTGGGAGCCGTTTGGGCGAACACGGCGTGGGGGCGCTACTGGGGTTGGGACCCGAAAGAGACCGCAGCGCTGGTCACCTGGCTTATATATGGTGCCTATCTGCATGCTCGAGTCACGCGGGGCTGGCGTGGTAACCGGAGTGCCTGGCTTCTGGTCCTGGGCTTCGCTGCTGTCCTGTTCACCTACTTTGGCAACCACTTCTTTGGTGGCTTGCACTCGTACGCATGATGGACAAGCAGGAATCCCGGTCCTTCATCACCTGGGTGAAGACCTCGCCTATGGGGAGCGTGCTGGTTCTAGGGGTTGTAGCCCTGGTGGTGCTTGCTGCAGTTTGGGGAGTTGCGGCAGCCCGTAGCGGGGGAGCGAAAGCCGGAAGTGAAGAGGGTTTGACGGACGTTGAGGGTGCCACCGCCGTTCAGACTCCCGACTCTGACGAGCCTGCTCCGAAGATCGGTGAGCCCGCTCCACTGTTCACCGCGAGCACCGTCTCAGGTCAGCAGATCGACCTTGAATCCCTGCGGGGGAAACCCGTCTGGCTAGTTTTCAACGCAACCTGGTGCGCTGACTGCCGCGCTGAACTTCCTGATATCGAAGCCGCTCAAGAGCAGTACGGCGACAAGATTGAGATCGTGGGGATCTACCTGTCGGATAGTGAGAGCGTTGTCGCGGACTACGCGGAGCGCCTGAATCTCACCTTCCCCCAGATTGCTGACCCTGGGAACGAACTTGGGGCGCTCTACCGAGTCATGGGTGTTCCCACCCACTACTTCATTGACGCCGCAGGGGATGTCGTCGGGATCGACGTTGGCACCCTCAGCCCCAAACTGATTGAAGACAATCTTGGGAGCTTGCTAGCGAGCCCTTGACAGCGCCTGGCTCTTCCTGCGCCCTGAGGGCCACTACCCGTTCGTCTGAGACCAGGAAAGCAAGGCATGCTGTGCATAAAATCCGGGTGCCCGGACGTGGACGGGAGCATGGGGGACCGTTCATTCACCCTCACATTCCAAACAGCGCCCCTGAGATTCGCGCAGAAATGCTGCGAGGTGTAGGTCCAGGCACAGCAACCACCACGTGCCTGCCGTAGTTAATGAGGTCACTAACCGAAGCGAGTTCCTGACCGCATACGCAGGCGAGCCATATGAGGACCACGGGCGGTTCCAAACGTTGTTTGAGTGCGCGTCGCCACTAGCTGAAGTCCTCGATGTTGGCGCGGTGAAGCAGGCTCTGGGTTTTGCAGCAGTGGTTCAGTGATGCTGCGACGACTGCCCCGAGCGAGTCGGGGTTCGGGGACGCGGCATTGAGCCCGGGGTTGTCGCCGGTTCACATCGTCTCTTGGTTTGCGGGCTGAGATGGTGGCGCAGTCTGACGCAGACACCCTGGTGTCAGAGGTTTTAGGCGCGTTTGGCGTAGATAGCGAGGTAGGAAATGAGAGATCCCAAACTTCCCGGCGCCGCGGAGCTAGCCGCCCGCCGTCGTTGGTGACGCTGTTCGCGGCTTACCAAGTTCGCTGCGGCCCACGGCACCCCTTGACCTTCCGTGCATCGCGCAACCGCGTGCCTATCCGCTCCGAGCGGGGGTTCCCCACACTCCGGGCTGCGGGAAGGCTTCCACAGGCAAAAGCGCTTCACACCCGCTTTGCGGCCTCTGCCGAGACACTGACGGGAGGCGCGGTAAGGGGGAGCAGTGGAGGCTGGGGATGAGACCGGTGTGGAGCCGGATGCGGGCATGGTGACAGTGGAGACGGCCCTCTCGATGGGTTCAATCATGCTGGTCGTCTTAGCGATCCTTATCGCGATAGCCGCGGGCACCACTCACGCCACGGTCTGTCACGGCGCCAGGGTCGCAGCACGCGCCCACTCCCTGGGGGAAGACGCCAGTTCCGCAGCCGCCCGGGTCAGCACTCGCCCAATCCAGATCTCGGTGGCAGACGCTAGCGAATGGTTCACCGTCCGCGCGACCAGACCCAGCCTGCGCTTAGGTCAGTGGGAAACCCTGCCGATCAGTTGTGAGATCACGGCTCGCCGGGAGCCTTTCATCCCCTGGTCTAACCCGTGACGGCCATGCACATGCAGGACCGCGGTGGTCGTGAGGGGTGCAGGGAGTCTGAACAGGGATCGGTGACCGTGCTCTTTGCGGAGCTTGCAGCACTGCTGGTTGCTGTAGGGCTTGTATTGGCTGGCTTCGCGGCCGTATTGACAGCCCGGCAGCAGGCGCAAGGGGTTGCCGATATGGCAGCGCTTGCGGGAGCCGACCGGTCATCCGTGGCGGCCTATGTCGTGGGCGGCGCTGCGGGCGATGCCTGCGACCTAGCTGGGCAGGTCGCGGACGCTAACGGGTTTCAGCTCAGCGCCTGCCAGGTGCGCGGGTCCGACACGTTTGTGGAGGTTTCAAAGCGGGTAGGGGTTCTCATTACTGCAAGAGCCAGGGCAGGACCCCCCGAAGGTTAAGGCCCCACTCCGCTTCGGCTGCGAGTTGTCGCCCAAAAAGGCCTCTTTGAGGCGTTTTACGGCGACAACTCGCAGCCGAAGCGGGGCGGGGGTTAGGCGGCTGGGGCACGATCGGCCAGGAATCTCAACAGGGCTATGGCTCCGGCTTTCGAAAGTGGCTCGTTGCGGTTGCCGCATTTAGGGCTCTGGATGCAGGCGGGGCAACCACGGTCACACGCGCAGCCCTCGACGACTTCAAGGGTTTTCTGCATCCACTCTTTGGCGCTCGCGTACCCGGTTTGTGCGTACCCGGCGCCGCCCCTGAAAGCATCGTGGACAAAAACGGTAGGGCGATGCGTCTGCGTGTGCTCAGTCGTTGAAAGGCCTCCCAGGTCCCAGCGATCACAGCCGGAAATCAGCGGCAGGATACCGATGGCAGCATGCTCGGCAGCGTGAAGGGCGCCGGGAAGATCAGCCGTTTCGATCCCGGCCACAGTCGTCGCCCCTGGGTTCAGCACGTACCAGGTCGACTGGGTCTCCATGATGCGTTCCGGCAGGGTTAGCTGGTGGTTCGAGATGTATTCCATGTAGGGCACGCGAAGCAGATCGTAGTCCGTGACCCGGGTGCTGACCTCTGTCTCTCCGGTGTGCCAGGTGACCAGCCCGTCCTCGCTAGTCCACCTTGTTTGCTGATCCTTTTCCTGGTCTTTTTCTTCACAATTTTCTTCCTGGTCGCCCTCCAGGATGCGGACTTCGGTGTGAACGCTGGGTCGGGTTCGCAGGGGCGTCGTGACCCGCTCAACGACCGCGATGCGTTGTTCAGCGTCGTCGTTCACGGCGGTCAGTTCCAGCACGTGAAAGGTTTGCCCCTGGTGAATGTAGATAGCATCCGGGTGAACCTCAGCGTCTGCCTTGTCCTGGGGAACAGTGCCGATAACAGCCCCCGTCCTAATATCGATGATCTGAACGTCCCCGCCACCGCCTCGGATGTCGATGGAGTCGTGAGGGCGATGGTCCAGACCAAAGTTCCAATACCACTTGTCCCCGCGTGGCTTGAGGTAGCCGTCTTGGGTCAGCTGGCCTAGAAGCTTCTCTGAAGTGAGGCCGAACACACCTAGGTCGTTTTGGTCAAGTGGTAATTCCATGGCGGCAGCGCACAGGTGTGGTGCCAGCACGTAGGGGTTCTTCAGGTCCAAAACGTTGGCTTCGACGTCCTGGAGCAAAGCCTTAGGGTGGTGAACCAGGTAGTTGTCCAGAGGGTTCTCTCCGGCAATCAAGACAGAAACACCGGGCCTTCCAGCTCTTCCTGCCCGCCCCACCTGTTGCCAAAGGGAAGCTCGCGACCCCGGCCACTCGCAAGTGATAGTGGCATCAAGGCCCGCGATATCGATGCCGAGCTCAAGAGCATTCGTGGTGGCAAGGGCCTGCAGGGCGCCACTACGCAAATCCTTCTCCAGGTCCCGCCGCTCCTCGGGCAAATAGCCGCCGCGGTAGGCCCGAACCTTGCCTGAAAGCGGCGAGCCCCTCTGGGCCAGCCGATCTTGGATCTGGTTCGCGACACCCTCGGCCCCGTAACGCGATCGGATGAAGGCAAGCACCCGTGCGTCGCGCTCCATGAAGGCGGTAGCTAGTTTGGCGGCTTCGCTGAAGGGGCTGATCCGCAGGGGCGGAATCGGGTAGGAGGGTGCTAGCTCCGTCCCGCCCATTTCCAACTTCAGCTTTTCTGCTGGGTTAAGAGCGGGCTGCCAAAGAGCAAGGTGGTGGGGTGCTGCAGGGCTGCCATCCTCCGTCACCGCTTGCACGTTGTCCTGCCCCGTCATGGCGGCACCAACACTTCCCGGTTCTCGGACCGTTGCTGAGAGCATGATTACCCGTGGGTCGGCACCTAGGCTCCGGGCAAGGCGGAGCAGTCGGCGCAGAATCAGTGCAACGTGCGTGCCTGTGATTCCGCGCCAATAGTGAAGCTCATCGACAATCACGTAGCGCAGTGACCGCAAGAACCGGACCCATTGCTCGTTTCCCGGAAGCAGGACGTGGTGAAGGTAATCCGGGTTAGAAAGGACGATGTCGGCGTGGGCTCTAGCCCACTGTTTAGCTTCCTTCAGGGCGTCCCCATCGGCTGGGGCGACCCGGATGGGCTCATCAAGGGTCGCGGTCAACTTATTGAGGGTCGCTAGCTGGTCGGCTGCAAGGGCTTTGGTCGGGGCCAGGTACAGGGCTGTGGGACGATTTCGATGAGCAGCCAGTGACGAGTCATCCGAGTTCTGTAGCAGATCTGAAAGGATCGGCGTCCAGGCCGGCAGGGACTTTCCAGACCCGGTCCCCGTCGCGAGAACAACGTTCTGCCCTGCGGCGATAGCATCGAGAGCCTGACGCTGATGGATCCACAGGGATTTGATCCCCTGGCCTTCGTAAACCTGTTTGAGACGCGGGTCCACCCACCGCGGCCAGGGTTCTAGTTGCTCATCGCGACCAGCGATTTCTTCCAAATGCACCAGGCGATCATCGCTACCTCCCACGGAACACAGGTAGCGAAGCAACTGACTGGCCACGTCGGAGCTCTCGGCTGGTGCCTGATGCGGTTCCACGTGCGCCGCCTTACAGGTTCCTTAGGGCTCGCAGAGACCACTGGACGTAGTCGATCGCGTCAGCACAAACAGTTGCCCCAATGACAAGGTGGTTATCCAGTTGCACGTCCGAAAGCCCAGACTTAGCGAGCACAACAAAATCTGCAAAAACATCGGTCGGACCCTGCGGATGCTCAACAAAATAGAGTGTGGGAAAGTAACGCTCCCGGTTCCACCGATCCAAAACTGTTGCAAGCTGGGGCGTTCCCGGATGGTCGCTTTCTGGAACCGACCACCACGTGTGCATCGAAGCGTAGCCTTTACTGCGCTGCATCGAAATAACGAAAGTCAGCGAGGCGAACTCGAAGAAAACCTGCAGTCCGGAGAGCCTAATGTTGTCAAACCCGAACTGCGCCAGCGCCTCCTGCAGGCGCTCAGGCGTTATGGAAGTCGGTGACTCGAATGGCGCTCCGCCCTTAGAACCCGAGACGCTAATCGCGAACCACACCCAACGGGACAGGGGCTAGGGGCAGAGCCCTCTCAGCGTCGGCAAAAAGTGTTGCTATGGCCACTACGGCGCCGTCCACGAACCCGTAGAACTGGTCTTGTGACAGCCCGTGTGCGGTGAGCACATTCACCTCAGCGCCGAGGGTGGCGGCTCTACCAGCAGCGGTAGGAAGCGTGTAGGCCTTGGGAATGACCCTCTCGCGGTTACACTGCGCGACGAACTGAGTCAGGGCTTCTCGATCCTTTGGTGAAGTCGTGGTGCGACGCCACACCCCCCTGATCTGGAAGACACCGGGGTTGGCGAAGTCGCAGATGTAATGCGCTAACGGGGAGGAGAGTTTCAGTGAGTGTTCCCCCTGCTCTGCCAGCTCTAACCCCGCACGCGTGAAAACATCGTAGACACGGCCCAGTGAGGTCACATCGATGTTTTCCATCCGATTCATTCCTCTCAGGCGGGACGCGCGTATCTGCCGAGGTTCGATTACTCTAACGGGAGTTGGGGAAAACGTCCCGACGAGGGCGGAGGGGTCGTGCGCCGTGAAGAGAAGGCAGGTTCTTCGGCACTTGGCTACCGTCTTTTCTTTCTAACCTTAAGTCTTGTAACTTTCCTGGCTTTATGGCTATTTGGCGTTCGGACCGCGCTGGGCCAGCTGCTGGACTCCGTTGCGATGGAGGCAGTAAGGGACCGGGCAGATGTCGGTTTCTGGGTCTCCACGGTTCTTGCCAAAGTAGTGTCTGAACCGGTCCTGGTGGTGGGCGCAGTCTTTGTCTTTGGCATTGCTGCGATGCGGCGCCGCCTGGATCTGGGGTTCAGGGCTCTCCTGTTCTTCGCCTTAGCCAACGGAGCCACCCAGGTCCTGAAGGTCCTCTTGTCGAGACCCAACATGTCGGTTGGCTACACCCTGGTGAATTCGCTTCCCTCAGGGCACGTAACCGTCGTTGCCACAATGGTCGTGGCCCTTCTAGTTGTCCTTCCAAAACGCGCGGCTACGGGTGTCGCAACGGCGGGGGCTCTCCTGTCGGCACTTGTAGGGATCGCGGTCATTTCACTTGGGTGGCATAGACCCGCAGACGTAGTCGCAGCCTTCGCAGTGACCATCTTCATCGCGATGATCTCCCTCCCCTCGGCGGTGGAGCCGGGGGGTGCTTCTATGGGCCTTGTCTATACGTTCGCTTTCTCTGCAGTGGCTCTGGTGATGAGTCTCACCGCCACTGTTTTCGTGGGCCTGGGCGCGCCGGGAACTGAAGGGGGAGTCTCCCATCAGCAGTTGACTGAGCTCGCTGCCCTGGGCAGTCCGGGGACAGTCTTGGCGCTTGCCGCAGTGGGGCTAGTCTTCTCTTTCTCCGCACTGACCTTCGCTTCTGTTTACCGTCTGCTAGTTTTCCCGGCCTAGTGGCGGTGCCTTCGAAGCCTCGGGACAATCGTCCCAACCTGAACTACACCGGTGTAATAAGGTCATTGAGGCACAACATCTAGGGGTAGGTGGCGTGTCGGACCACAACATGTGCCCCTGATGGGCGTTAATGGGGTTCGGCACTCCTCTTGGATCAAGTGCCATTTCGTTGAGCAGGCCGCTACACCGACGTGGCTTTGCGGCGGTCGGAAGGAACTTGGGGGCAGGCAATGACTCGCTATGACGTAGACGCGATTGGAACTATCAACGAATACCTATCGCGTGCAGACTGGCGGGTCCAGGCAAATGCCAATCAGGGCTATTCCCTGGGCGGAATGATTTTGAATGCTTCCGGCAAGATGATCGCCAACTACTGGCTAGAGAGCTGCTATCCGGAAGAGGCCGCGACAGCTCACCGCGAAGGCGACCTCCATATTCATGACCTGGACATGTTCTCTGGTTACTGCGCGGGTTGGTCGCTAAAACGGCTACTGCAGGAAGGCTTCAACGGGGTGCCCGGAACCATCGCTTCGCGCCCTCCGAAACACTTTTCCTCCGCGGCGGGTCAGATCGTGAACTTTCTGGGCACACTGCAAAACGAATGGGCGGGAGCGCAGGCTTTCAGCTCGTTCGACACCTACATGGCGCCTTTTGTTCGGCTGGACAACATGACCTACGAACAGGTCAAACAGGACATGCAGGAACTGATTTTTAATCTGAACGTGGCGTCCAGGTGGGGTAGTCAGTGCCCGTTCACGAACCTGACATTCGACTGGGTCTGCCCGGAAGACCTACGGGACGAGGTGCCGTTTATTGGTGGTGAGCCCGTCGACTTCACGTACGGCGACCTGCAACCCGAGATGGACATCATCAACCGAGCTTTCATCGAGGTGATGGCGGAAGGGGATGCGGAAGGTCGCGTCTTCACCTTCCCGATTCCCACCTACAACATCACGAAAGACTTCGAGTGGGATTCCCCGAACGCAGAGCGTCTGTTCGAAATGACAGCGAAGTACGGCCTGCCCTACTTCCAGAACTTCATCAACTCTGACCTAGACCCCGGAATGATCCGATCCATGTGCTGCAGGCTGCAGCTTGACCTGCGCGAACTGCTCAAGCGGGGCAACGGGCTCTTCGGATCGGCAGAACTAACGGGCTCGATCGGTGTGGTGACCATAAACACCGCGCGGCTTGGCTACCGGTTCGCAGGCGACTGGGACGGCCTAATGACTGAGCTGGACCGCCTGATCAATGCAGGGGCCGAAAGTCTTGAGATCAAGCGAAAGGTCATCCAGGAACAGATGGACGGGGGTCTGTTCCCCTTCTCCCGGCACTACCTGGGGACGCTGGACAATCACTTCTCCACCATTGGTATCAATGGCGTCAATGAGATGATTCGTAACTTCACAGCCGACGAACACGATATTTCCACCCCCTACGGGCACGACCTGGCTGTGGAGCTTTTGGACCACATCCGTGAGCGCATGGTGGAGCTCCAGGAATCAACCGGCCACATGTACAACCTTGAAGCGACCCCGGCCGAAGGGACAACGTACCGTTTCGCCAAGGAAGACAAAGCCCGATTCCCTGACATCCTGCAGGCCGGGACTGAAGAGCAGCCCTACTACACCAACTCCTCACAGCTTCCGGTCGGCTTTACGGCCGATCCTTTCCAGGCCTTGGAAGAACAGGAAGTTCTGCAGGGAAAGTACACCGGCGGCACGGTCCTTCACCTCTACATGGGGGAGCGTATGAGTAGCGGCGAAGCTTGCAAGGAAATGGTGAAGCGGACTTTGACGGCGTTCAAGGTTCCCTACATCACCATCACACCCACATTCTCAATTTGCCCCGTCCACGGCTACCTCGACGGGGAACAGCCAATCTGCGCGCGTTGCGCGGAGGAGTTCCCAGACGCGGAGCCCCAGGAGTGCGAGGTCTGGACGCGGGTCATGGGGTACTTCCGTCCCGTCTCTGCGTTCAACATCGGGAAGAAGGGTGAGCACGCAGAGCGCCTGCCCTTCACCGAAGGCGCTGCGGCCGGGCACGGCCGACTGGTCTCCTCGTTCGCGTGACGACGCCAGCAGAAGAGCTACGAATAGCCGGGCTGGTCCCATTTTCCACGGTTGACTGGCCCGGAAAGATCGCTGCTTCCCTGTTCTTACAAGGGTGCCCTTGGCGCTGTCCGTACTGTCACAACTCCGAAATCTTGGATGTTCGGGCTGCTGGGACGGTGCCGTGGGGGGAGGTGTCAGCCCTCATACAGAAACGTGTTGGGCTCCTAGACGGCGTTGTGTTTTCCGGTGGCGAAGCGCTACTACAAGCTTCAACGGGCGGGATAGGGCCGCTCGAAGCCGCGATGACCGAGGTCAAGGAAGTCGGCTTCAAGGTCGGCTTGCACACGGGTGGTGCGTACCCCAAACGGCTCGCTAACCTGCTCGATCGTGGCCTTGTTGACTGGGTGGGACTTGACATTAAAGCGACGCCCGACAGGTATCAGCTAGCGACCGGAAGTCCCGCGGCAGCGAAACGAGCTGAGTCTGCGTTAGGTGTCCTCGCTGACTTCGACGCAACACGCGGACCTTCCGGGAGCCACGGGGGTAGCGACTTCTCATGGGAGGTTCGGCTAACGCTCTGGCCGGGTCTGCTTCGGAAGGACCGGGTAAGCGCTACAGAGATGGTCGAATACGCGGCGCAAGTTGCTAAGTGGAGCCGTGACCGCGGGGCACGTAACTTTGCGTTGCAAAGGTATCGGAGACCGCCTGGAGAGACCGCGGGGCCCGCCTCTGAAAACATTGCCCCCCTGAGTGAAGGCCCGCATTGGGATCAGGCTGAGGCCGCGCGAGTCCTTAGAGATGTCGGGTTCTCACAAGTGTCGATTAGGTAGCTAAGCTTGCAGCATGTTGCCTTTCCTGCTTGTCTCAACTCGGCCCGAAGAAGAAGCTCTTGCGAGCGAGTACAACGCGTATTTGCGTTCAACAGGTCTGGAACCGGATCAGTTGGAGCTTGCTGAGTTCGATCTGGTTGGACTACCCGACATCGACCCGGCTCGCTTTGCGGGGGTCTTTGTAGCGGGCTCGCCCTACGGTAGCGGCGCGAGCGGGTACGTTTCGCAGACGCAACGGTGGGTTCAACAGGAGCTGACTTCGCTGTTTGGTCAGCTCTTAGAAGCTCAGACCCCTCTGCTTGCGACGGGGAACGCCACTCCCATCCTGGCAAGAGCTCTGGGCTGGCCGGTCTCTAGCGAGTTCGCCGAACCCGGAGAACTCACAGAGATAGAGCTGACTAGAGAAGCGAAGCAGGACCCTGTTTTCGACTCCCTGCCGGATGCCTTTCCCGCCTACGTGAACCACGGGGAAGCTACCGAAACCCTGCCGCCCAGCGGGGTGCGTTTAGCCAGGTCACTCAATACGCCGGTGCAGGTATTTCGCACTGGTGATCGCGTGTACGGGGTGCAGTTCAGTCCCGAACTAGACGCCGAACTGATTGGCGCAAGGATAACGGCCTTCCACGACGCAGGAGATTCCGGCATAGGGGACACCGAATCACTGGTTACAACCGGGCGTTACGGCGCCGGAAACCATGTGGCTGGGCAAGTTCTAGCGAACTTCGTGAAAGTTTTCCAAGCGGACTAGTTCCACCAGAACTGTCCTGGAGGGATGCTTCCCTTATTTCCGGTAACGAAGCCTTCACGCGCGACCGCAAAGCTGGACCCCGTCCGGATATTCCAGCAACTGAAGCCAGAGAAATCAGAAAGACAGGCTCCGTTGCCAAACGTTGCGTAGTCACCGTAGGACAGCGAAGTGCCGCCAGTCTCCCCAACCTGAGGACTGGTGCAGTCAACCTCTGCGAAGTTATCGGTGGTTGTAAGGGTGACGGGGGAACCCGCGCAGGCACTCAGGGTTGGGTCTGAGAACGTGTACTGCAAAATCGTGCAGGAGACGCCCTCTTCGCCCAGCCGGCAGATGATGTTCCCACTGGGTGCAACAATCTTCGACGCAGTGATCGCTGAGCTGGGCGCCGGGTAGCGGATGGGAAGCTCTTCTTGCTCTTTCGATTCCTCTATATCGCTAGAGTCTTCTTTTGGATCAAGCGCGGTTTCTTCCAGTTCTTCTGACTCCTGGGTTCCCACGCTTTCATCCTGACCGTCGTCGGCCGTTGTCGAGGCGCCGTCTCTGTTCAGCAGCACGAAGGTTAGTAGACCCGCCGCCCCAATTAGCAATACCAGGGCCGCGACCCACGCGATGACCATCCCCGTTTTACGCTCCGGTCCTTGCGGTTGCTGCTGTGGCTGGAGAGGCGCCGGCCCGCTGACTGGCGCCCAGGCCTGCGGGGTAGGCGATGCCACGGGCCTAGCTGGCCTGGGAGAAGCCGACATGACAGAGACTCTTTGAGGGGCCAGTGTCGGGGCGGCATCCGTGGCAAGAGCTGCGCGACGCTGTTCCAGCGCCAGGTTCACAGCAGGGTCCGCCAGTTCCGCGAGCCAGTCGAGAAGAGCCGGGTAAGTGGCCGGGTTCATCGCAATGAGTGGCCTCAGGTTTGGATATTCTCCGGCCAGACGCTGGAGTTCCGCTCCGGGTGTGGAGGGATCGGAGGCCAAGGACTCGAGGTTTGTTTCCATGCGTGTTCCGTTCGGGGGCCACGGAAGGCCGTGGAGGAATAGTCAGACCTATCGTCGCTGACCGCCGCATTTCTTGCAACCAC
>CAYFRQ010000029.1:16223-17281 GCA_964345615.1 uncultured Actinomyces sp.
CCTATTTTGGCGGTGTCGGCGACACTGGGACCCCAATATGCGCTTGGTGGGATTGTCGTCACCGGGGCCACCCTTGCATTGGTCGGTGTAGTGGTCCACTTCGCCGGGGCAAAATGGATTGACGCCGTCATGCCGCCCGTGGTTACAGGTGCGATCGTTGCGCTGATCGGTTTCAATCTTGCGCCTGCCGCATGGAACTGGGTACAAGAAGGCCCGCTCACGGCCCTCATCACCATTTCAGCGATTGTCCTTATCACCGTCTTGTTCAAAGGGATCCTGGGACGCCTTTCAATCCTGTTCGGCGTCCTGATTGGCTACGCGGCAGCAGTGATTCAGGGAGAGGTGGATTTTGGTCCCGTAGCGGAGGCCGCCTGGGTTGGGCTCCCGCATTTCCAAGCGCCTGCCTTCTCGGTTTCCACCCTGGGACTGTTCGTCCCCGTGGTTTTTGTTCTCATTGCAGAAAACGTTGGACACGTGAAATCGGTGGCTGCCATGACCGGTGAGAACTTAGACCACCTGACCGGGCGGGCCCTCTTCGCCGACGGTGTCGCGACCATGTTGGCCGGAGCCGGTGGCGGTTCGGGCACGACCACGTACGCGGAAAACATTGGGGTCATGGCTGCGACACGCGTCTATTCCTCGGCCGCCTACCTGATCGCAGCAGGAACCGCACTGGTCCTGTCAATGATGCCGAAGTTCGGGGCGGTCATCAGCACCATCCCCGCAGGGGTCCTTGGAGGAGCCGCAACTGTCCTTTACGGGATGATCGGGTTGCTTGGCGTCCGCATCTGGGTTCAGAACAAAGTTGACTTTTCAAACCCGGTGAACCTGAACACCGCGGCGGTCGCGCTCATAGTTGGAATCGCGAACTTTACGTGGGCGCCGGGCGGCCTGGTGTTCGAAGGAATCGCCCTAGGATCTGCAGCCGCCATCGTCATCTACCACGTCATGACCTGGGTCTCGAGGTTGCGGGGCACGAACCTTGAAGCAGCCTCCCCTGCCTCGGCTCCTTCTGGCACCGAGCTAGATTCCCCTGCCTACGCCAAAAGGCGACGCGT
>CAYFRQ010000030.1:0-16912 GCA_964345615.1 uncultured Actinomyces sp.
CAACCCGCAGACCTGGACTGGACGACAGTCCCAGAAGACATGCGGTATTTCCACGATCTGACCTACACCGGCGGCGCCTTCACTCTCACCACTGGCTACCCCAGCTGGGAAAGCTCAGACCAAATAAACCAGTGGACAAGCAGTGACGGCCTGACGTGGAAACCACTGAACCCGTGAGTTCGACCCTGTAGCACAGAACCGGCGAGGCACCGTGGTAACAAGGAATCGCTAGCCAGTGGTCGTTCCCAGCTGACGAGGGATCCTTCCGACCAGGCCTGGTGCCTCCCACCAGGCCCCGTAGCAGTAGGACAGTGTTTTCGCGCCTGAAACCTGCCGCAGGACCTGGTCTAAGGCACCAAAGCCGTTGGGAACGCTGGTAAGCCCCGACCCGGTCTCATAGCCAGATTGGCACACGCCTACAAGCACCTGAGTAAACAAACAAGCGTCTACTCCAAGCCCGATCACCTAGTGGTTTTCGAGCCGGGTGCGATTACATCGAATCCCGACGCAGCGGCAGCGTCAGCAAGCCGGCTGTCGTAGGTGAGAACAGCATCAACGCCGAGCCGAATCGCCACCTCCAAATGCAGGGCATCAAGAGTTCGCAGGTACCTCATCGGCAGAAGACCCGCCGAGCGATAGACGGCGCGATCAAGCGCGGCAAGGGAGACGCCGTCGAGGATCGCACTGACTCTGGCCTGATCACGCCCCTCTCTCACTGCCATCCGGCGTAGCTCTGTCTCAAGCAGATCACTCGACACTAGATCGGCGTCCGCTCGATCAAGCCACTCAACCAGAGCCTCGGTCTCGACTTGCCAGACGAGGAGCGCACCAAGAGCTGAGGTGTCGACGTAAACGAGCGGAGCGGAGCTCACACTCGGTCCTCTCGAAGTTCGTCAACGATGCGAGAAATCTTTCGGTCGCCTGGAGCTGGCCCGGGCATGAGCGAAGCCCAGCCCCCGACGCGCTTCGCAGGCCGAACAATAGGCAACGTAGCCTGCGGCGCGTCAAGCGGAACGATGCGGCCAATAGGAACGCCGCGATTCGTCAGAACAAACGGCTGACCCTCGCTCACGAGGCGAAAAACACGACCGGACTCGTTGCGCAATTCGCGCTGAGACACAGTCTCTACGGGCACTCCACTCAGGCTCATGCCATTATCGTAGCACCCGCGCTACACGTTGAATCTAAACTCGACCACGTCGCCATCGGCCATGACGTAGTCCTTGCCTTCCATGCGGACGCGACCCTTAGCTTTGGCTTCGGCCATGGAGCCGAACTCATCGAGTTCGTCAAAGCTGACAACTTCAGCCTTGATGAAGCCCTTTTGGAAGTCGGTGTGAATCACGCCGGCTGCCTCTGGGGCGGTGTCGCCCTTGTGGATGGTCCAGGCCCTGGATTCTTTCGGGCCCGCTGTCAGGTAGGTCTGCAAGCCAAGGGTGTCGAAACCAACGCGCGCAAGCTGGTCCAGGCCCGACTCTTCTTGGCCTGACTCGGCAAGAAGCTCGGCAGCTCCCTCTTCGTCCAGCTCAACCAATTCTGCTTCAAACTGGGCATCCATGAAGATGGCGCTGGATGGTGCAACCATTTCCGTGAGTTTGTCTTTCAAGTCCTGATCGGCCATGCCGGCTTCATCCATGTTGAACACGTAGATGAAAGGTTTCGAACTCATCAGCTGGAAAGAACGCAAGATGTCAGAGTCAAGCCCCTTGGTGTTCTCAGGGGTTAGAAGCTTCCCTTCGCCCAGTAGCTTCTGGGCGGCGAGCGCCGTATCCAAGACTTCCTTCGGGGTTTTCTTCCCCTTCACTTCTTTGTCAAGACGGACAACCTGCTTCTCAATGGTCTGCAGGTCGGCCAGCATCAGCTCAGTCGTGATGGTCTCAATGTCATCTTCGGGATCAACGCGGCCATCGACGTGAACCACGTCCTCGTCCGCGAACACGCGGGTGACCAGGCAGATGGCGTCGGCTTCCCGGATGTTGGCTAGGAACTGGTTACCAAGTCCCTCCCCCTCGGACGCCCCCTTAACAATCCCCGCAATGTCGACGAACGAAACGACGGCGGGCGTGATCTTCTCCGAATCGAAGAGCTCGGCAAGGCGATCCAGGCGCGGGTCGGGAAGAGAAACCACACCGATGTTCGGTTCGATAGTTGCGAACGGGTAGTTGGCGGCAAGAACCGTGGCGCGGGTGAGGGCGTTGAAGAGCGTGGACTTGCCGACGTTGGGCAGGCCAGCGATACCAATCGTTAGAGACACAAGGGCCAGTCTAGATTGCGGGAGCGGGCCGCCCTAACCGGTGTGAGGTAGTCGCTCTGCTGCTAATGCCCGATGCTACTGGGTGTGTCCCTCGGGACGCTGGCGACCGCGGACGTTTTCTGCCAGGATTCCCTTCTCGATCAGATCCTTCTTGAGGTTGCGAGGTAGGGCGAAAGTGGTTGTCTCAACCTCGGTCGTGACCTCTTCGACCCTGTCTGAGAGACCGCGTTCTTCAAGCCAGGCAACGACGTCCTGGACCAGGACCTCGGGGACGGAGGCACCGGAGGTGATGCCAATGGTCTCTGCCTTTTGGAACCATTCTGGCTTCAGTTCGCTGGCGTAGTCGACGCGGTAGGCGGCTTTCGCGCCCGATTCCA
Organism: uncultured Actinomyces sp.; assembly: GCA_964345615.1. Lineage (GTDB taxonomy): Bacteria > Actinomycetota > Actinomycetes > Actinomycetales > Actinomycetaceae > Scrofimicrobium. The sequence goes on from CAYFRQ010000030.1 coordinate 2,632, forward strand.
GGGCGACCTCAACAAGGCGGACGGAGTTTGAGGAGTTCTCACTCCCTACCACGACCACCACGTCCGCCGACGGAGCGATCGCCTTCACCGCGGCCTGGCGGTTCTGCGTCGCGTAGCAAATGTCGTCCGAGGGCGGGTTGGAAAGGTTTGGGAATCGCTGACGGAGTCTGCTGACGGTCTCCATGGTCTCGTCAACCGACAAAGTGGTTTGCGAGAGCCAAACGACTCGGTCGGGATCGCGGACCACAACCTTATCCACGTCTTCGGGACCGTCAACGATCTGGATGTGCTGTGGGGCGTGACCGAAAGTGCCCTCTACCTCTTCATGTCCAACGTGACCGATCAGGATGATGTCGTAGTCTTCGCGGGCGAAACGGGCCGCTTCGCGGTGAACCTTGGTGACCAGCGGGCAGGTCGCGTCGATGGTGCGGAGGCCTCGGGCTTCAGCGTCCGCGCGGACCTGAGGCGAGATTCCGTGAGCAGAGAAGACAACCAGTTCCCCTTCGGGGATCTCATCGACCTCATCCACGAAGACCGCGCCTCGTTCCGTCAAGGTTTCCACGACGTATTTGTTATGAACGATCTCTTTACGCACGTAGACGGGTGCTCCGTGAAGTTGCAGGGCACGTTCAACGACCTCTACGGCCCGATCAACTCCGGCACAGTAGCCGCGGGGGGCCGCAAGTTGTACCTGGCGGACCTCTGGCTCAGCTAACGGCAGTGGGTTCGTCGCGGCGTCCATACCTCAAAGATAGCGCGACAAAACAGGGCGCTCCGGAGATCTCCGCCACCAAGGAAGCTCTGGAATCTGATTCTCTCGGAGAGCGATGGGAGAATAGGCGGGTGGAAAAACTAGGGTTGCCAGCGACTGCGGGGGAAACCTCTGCCGAAAATCCCTGGCCTCTGCGAGTCCTGTCATCGAAGCTGAAGACTCACGTGGAACGGGCGCCGGAAACTTGGGTTGAAGGTCAGGTGGTGCAGTACAAGCGGCGCGGTGCAACCCAAATGTCCTTCTTTACGTTGCGCGACACTGACATGGATGTCTCCATGGACGCGATAACTTTTGCAGGGGTGCTGGACGGGGCAGGGCCCGGATTCGACGAAGGCGTCAAGGTCGTTGCCCGCGTCAAACCCTCATACTTCGAACGTAGCGGCCGAATGAGCCTGCGAGTAAACGAAATCAAGGTGGCTGGGCTTGGCTCGCTTTTGGCGCAGATTGAACAGCTACGCAGGAAACTCGCGGCGGAAGGCCTATTTCGGGAAGACCTCAAGAAGCCGTTGCCAGCTTTCCCCACCCGCGTTGGCCTGATCTGCGGCAGGGACGCGAAAGCCAAGGACGACGTTCTTGTGAACGCTTCAGTGCGCTGGCCCAGCGTCCAGTTTGAAATCCGTGAAGTCTTGGTGCAAGGCCCCTCATCCGCTGGTCAGGTGAGCGCCGCCATCCGGGAACTTGACGAAACCGCCGGAGTCGACGTCATCATCGTTGCCCGCGGGGGCGGCTCGACCGAAGACCTACTCCCTTTCTCAGACGAACACCTGGTGCGAACTGCCGCTGCTTCCCACACCCCAATCGTCTCGGCGATCGGTCACGAAGGTGACGCACCACTGCTCGACTTCGTCGCCGACTACCGTGCCTCCACCCCCACGGACGCAGCCAGAAAAGTGGTGCCAGACTTCAGGGAAGAGCAGCGTTCAATCTCCGCCGGGATCGTTGCGCTCAGATCGGGCATTCGGAAGGTGCTGGGTCGCGAAGCGGAGCTGCTAAACCTGCTGACCTCAAGACCCGTCCTGCAGGCCCCTACAGGAGTCATCGAACAAGAACGCGCCGGCCTTGAACAGGCGTGGCTGCGACTTGAGGGCGCCATGAACCAAAAGCTGACGCGGGAAAGTTCTTCGATCGCTGAGCTTTCCGGAATGCTCAGTGCCCTGTCGCCCGCGGGAACTCTGGAGCGCGGCTACTCAATCATTCGCCTACCGGATGGCAGCATCGTCCGGGACGCATCCGCGGTCACCAAAGGCTCGCTAGTAGAAGCCATGGTCGGCAAGGGGACCTTCGTGGCGCAGGTTGTCGGAACAAACCCGGACGGTAGCTTTGTCCAGGAAGCCCCAGAAAACAGCGAACGGAAAGGCTAAAAGCAATGCCAGAACAACCTGAGCCGACGAAGCTCGCAGACCCGGAGCTACTGAGCTATGAGCAAGCAAAAAACGAGCTCAGGGGCGTTGTTCAAGCCCTAGAATCAGGCTCGATTCCGCTAGAAGACACCCTGAAGCTTTGGAAAAGGGGTGAGGCCCTAGCTGCCAGGTGCAAGCAAATACTGGACCAAGCTTCTGCTCAACTGGAGGAAGCCGAATCCCTGGACGTGGCCCCGGGAAAGACTCAGTAGCCCGCGGACCAAACACCCTGTTTTTGGGGCGCCAGGCTGGCAAGATGGGTTTCAAAGCCTCCAAAGATCACCAACTGGAGCCGCAATGACAGCCCAAACCACCAACCCCTCAACACCCGACGAACCCTTCGTTCTTGTTATCGGCGAAGCCCTGATGGACCTGGTTGTCCAACACGGCGCGGAAGCAGGTGACGCTGCCGCGGTTCCCGGTGGCTCCCCCGCCAACGTTGCTCTTGCCTTAGGTCGTCTGGGGGTTCCTGTCGAACTCGTAACCTGGATCGGCAAAGACACCTTCGGAACCGCCATTCACAAGCACCTTGGGGAGTCCGGTGTGGTTCTCCGTGAGCCGTCACTGGCTGCGGAAAAAACTTCGACGGCCATCGCTAAGCTCGATGAACTTGGAGCAGCAACCTACGTCTTTGACGTCGAGTGGGCCCCTGCGCCACTTGTTGGCTTTAAGAACATCGAGATTCTGCACACTGGCTCTATAGCGGCAGTCCTTGAACCCGGCGCGCAGGCGATTCTAGACGCGATCGATGCAACCAACGGTCAGGCCCTAGTGACTTACGATCCGAACGCTCGCCCCCAGCTCATGGGGTCCCCCGGTGAAACAGTCGGGCCGGTTGAAGCCGTAGTTTCACGTGCGGACGTCGTAAAGGCATCTGATGAAGACCTTGAATGGCTGTATCCAGGGAAAACCGCAGAAGAAGCTGCGTTGGAATGGATCGAACGTTTTGACCTCCCCCTGCTTGTGGTGACTCGCGGGAAGGAAGGTCCCATGGGCTTCCTGGGTTCGAACCTCCGTTCGTCAGTAGCTCCCGCTCCCGTAAAAGTGGTCGATACCGTGGGCGCGGGCGACACGTTCATGGGCGGCCTTATCGACGCGCTTTGGAGAAGGGGAATCCGCGGCGCAGAAGGGCGCGACAAACTCCGTGAACTCACCGGAGACGACCTGCGCAGCATTCTGCAGGAAGCCGCCGAACTTGCCGACATCGTAGTGCAACGCCAGGGCGCTAACCCGCCCTGGGCTGCCGAACTGGGGAGGTAAGTCAGCCGACTGCGGTTTCTGCTGAATCTTCCACGGACGACCCATCCGCGGGCGGTTCAGTAGCCTCCAGCTCTTCGTGTAGGCGCTGCATGCTTTCAGCGGCCTGGACAGCCCTCTCTTCAGGCCCGGTCGCAACAAAACCGTCCCAGACTTCCTTGGTCAGATGCTCGACTGCGATCTTGTTCACCGAGGAGTGAGAAATCTTGTCGTGGAACGGAGTGTCATGTGCTTCGTTCACCGCATGCAAATCCTCGTGCAGTTTTTCCCCCTCACGAAGACCGGTGAACCGCACCTTCAGGTCCTTGCCCGATAAAGAGATCATCTTGTTGGCAATGTCCAGGATGCGCACAGGCTCGCCCATGTCCAGGATCAGAACTTCACCTTTCCGACCGATCGCTCCAGCTTGAAGCACCAGCTGGCACGCTTCCGGGATCGTCATGAAGTAACGCGTCACGTCAGGGTGCGTGACGGTGAGGTCACGACCGTCCTCAATCATCTGATAAAAGGTCGGCAACATCGAGCCCCTGGACCCAATCACGTTGCCAAAGCGGACAGACAAGAACCTGCAGCCCTCCGCCATCTCCGCGGAGGCGACTAGGCGCTCAGCAATCCGCTTGGAGAGCCCAAGAATCGACGTCGGATTCGCTGCCTTATCAGTAGAGATGTTGACCAGAGTCTCGACACCCGCCGCCTGGCACGCCTCTATGACGTTCTGTGTGCCGCGTACGTTCGTTTTCCATGCTTCGTCCGGGTAGCGTTCCAGGGCTGGCAAATGCTTCAGTGCGGCTGCGTGGAAAACCACGTTCGGCTGCCTGTCCTCGAAAGCCGCGGTCAAAGCCTCTTTGTCGCGGATGTCAGCCAGCACAGTAGCGTTTGAGTTAAAGAGACCATCTCCACTCACCCTGATCTCAGCCTGCTGCAAACCTGTCTCGTCACGGTCCAAAAGGATCAGCTCTTTCGGCCCGTGCTTCTGGATCTCGACGCAAAGCTGCTCTCCAATAGAGCCGCCTGCGCCGGTCACCAACACCCGTTTGCCATTCAAATAGCCAGCTATCTGAGAGACATTGGTATCAACAACGGGGCGGCCCAGAAGGTCCTCAACCGAGAGGTCGCGAAGGCCCGAGGCTTGAACTCCGGAACGCAACATCTCCTCGGTGGGGGGCATCACCAAAACCTTCACGCCGAGCGGGGACGCCGTCTCCTCAACGCGGTTGAGCAGGGCCCGATCCGGGTTTCCGATCGCGACAATGAGCGTCTGCGCTCCAGTCTCAAGCCTCGCGGCCCGCAAGTCGTCCAGTCCCCCGACCACGGGAACGCTGTGCACGCGTAGACGCGCCTTCTGGGGGTCGTCGTCCAGGAACGCAACCGGCTCCAGATGACCTTCACTGTCAGTGGTGAGCAGGCGGGCAAGGTGATCCCCGACGTATCCGGCACCGTAGATGATCACCGGTGTTTTCGTGGGGGAGGAACGGGGACGACGGTCCGCCACCAAGCGACTCAGCATCCGGTAACCGCCTGACAAGAGCAAGACTAAGACTGTGGCGATCACGGGCACGCTTCGAGGCACCCTAAACGGGACCGGCCAGATCAGTACGGCAAGCGAACTGATTGCACCGACCAGGATCATGACAAGGGCCAGGTCCAATGCGTTCTCAAATGAGGCCCAGGGGTGGCTCCCTCGGTAGGCATAAAAGAGCCAGGCGAACAGGAGTTGAAGAACCACTGTGAGTAAGGCAAGCCAAGCGACGCCCCTCCAGTTGACTGCAGCAAAGTTAAAGTCGAACCTGAGTAGCGCCGCAAGAAACACTGCGAACACCCAGGCCAGGGCATCAATCGGACCCCCTCGACTGAGTCGTCGCTTTGAGGTTTCGCGTTGCTGACCCGCCGAGCGACGAGTGCCTGCAGAACCGTTTTGTAGAGCCTTCTCTTCTGTGCTCAAGTCAGTCAGCCTCTGTCCAATGGGGTTATTGGTTAGTCAAGCACGCCCAAGAAAAAAGAGCTCAGACGTGCTATGACAGTGTCAAACCTAAGGCATTTAAGTAGAACTAGGGTAATCTGCCACTTCCAGTGGCAACTCTAACTGTGCCGGTCTTCTGCCAGGTTCGCCAAGTGCCACAACCAAGACGCGACGCCGCTGGGCCCAGCGCAGAGGACGTCAGCAAAGTCCCGAACCTCTGGAGCTTCCGGGGAAGCTGAAACCACCGCGCACTTCACCTCCGGAATATGGCTTTCGGCAAGAGCAGTGAATGCTGGTACGTCGCCCAGGTCGTCCCCCGCAAACATTACGGCTTTGGGCGCGAGCTCATCGATAAGAGCCGTAAGTGCCTGCCCCTTGTCGGAGTCTGCGGCGCGCAGTTCCCACACGTACCGACCGGGTTCAACGTCCAGGCCTGCTTCGCGAGCGATGGACCTGACCTCACTCTCAACCTCTTCAAAAGCCTCCGCTGGGTTTGGGCTCTGGCGAAGGTGCAGCGCAACCGCGAGGCCCTTATCCTCGAGATAGGCTCCCGAGTATCGCTGCGCAATCGAAGCCAAGGCCACCTTGGCCTGCGACACCCCCTTTGGCGGGGTTGGGAAAGATTCGGTGCCCGTCTCCAGGTCAAGCCTTTCCGCGCCGTAGTGGCCAAAGATGATTGCGCGGCCCAAACCGGCACGCGTGCGCGCCCCCGACAGCTCCAGGAGCGTGGCAGCAGGTCGCCCAGAGATCACGCCGACGCGGACACCGCGGGCAGCAAGCCTGTCGATGGCGTCTGCAGAAGCCTCAACGATCCTTGCATCCGGCGGATTTGGGACAATTTCGGACAGAGTCCCGTCAAAGTCGAACACCAGCAGTGTCTGTCCAGGGTTCATTTCGAGGAAAGTCTGGAACTCTTCGGCCGCTTCGGCCATTGTCTCCCACTTCTTTTGCATGTCCCAACTGTGCCAGTAGTGAGCAGTTCTTGCGAGGACGTGACGGGGCTCGAACAAACAGGTAGCGTGAAAACAGTCAAACTGAGGAGTTCCCTTGTCAAGGTCCAGCAAATCAGGCGCGAGTTTCGTTGTAGTGGCAAACCGGCTACCGGTCGACCGCACCACCGACGACGACGGGCACACAACCTGGCGCACGGCACCCGGTGGTCTTGTCACCGCTTTGGAACCCCTCATGCGGAGCAAAGGGGGAGCCTGGGTCGGGTGGATTGGTGCCCCAGACGAAAAGCTCAAACCCTTCGATCATGACGGCTACCAGATTGTCCCGGTAGAGCTCAGCGAACAAGAGGTAGAAGAGTACTACGAGGGCTTTTCAAACTCGACCCTTTGGCCGCTGTACCACGACTCGGTCGCCTTCCCTGAGTTCCATCGCGAATGGTGGGACGCATACAAGAAGGTCAACGAAAGGTTCGCAAATACCGCAGCGAAGATCGCGGGCCAAGGCGCGACCGTGTGGGTTCAGGACTACCAGTTACAGCTGGTGCCGCGCATGCTCCGAGAGCTACGTCCCGACCTCAAAATCGGCTTCTTCCTGCATATTCCTTTCCCACCCGAAGAACTGTTTGAGCAGATCCCCTGGCGTAAACAGATAGTAGAAGGCATTCTTGGCGCCAACCTGGCCGGCTTCCAAACCCCCGCAGGAGCGAAAAACTTCCTGCGTTTGGTGCGAAAGCTTACTGACCGTAAGGTGGACCGCCACTCCGTTCTGGTTTCGGACCAGTACCTATGCAAGGCGAAGGCCTATCCCATCTCGATCGACGTGGAGGGATTTCACGAGCTGTCCGAATCGCCAGAGGTCAAAGCGGAAGCTGAAGCTCTCTATGACGAGTTGGGTCGCCCCAAGAACCTGCTACTGGGCGCAGACCGCCTGGACTACACAAAAGGCCTCCGCCAAAGGATCCGCGCCGTGGGCGAGCTGTTCGAATCGGGACAGCTCGACCCCGACGACACCGTCTTCTTGCAGGTGGCGACACCGTCCCGGGAAGACGTCGAACAGTACAAAGTGCTGCGCGACGACATCGACCAGTTGGTCGGGCGAATCAACTCCCAGGTGGGCGGCGTTGGACGCCCTGCAATTTCCTACCGGCACATTGGTTTCTCGCGGCAAACAATGGCGGCCCTCTACCGCATCGCGTCAGTAATGCTGGTGACACCCCTTCGCGATGGTATGAACTTGGTCGCGAAAGAATACATCGCCTGCCACCCAGGACGAGCCGGTGCTCTGGTGCTGTCGGAGTTCGCGGGGGCCGCGCGAGAACTCAAGCAGGCTTACCTTGTGAACCCCTACGACTTGGACGGCATGAAAGAAGTCATCATGCAGGCGGTCACCGATCCCTACGCGGAACGGGCAAAACGCATGCGAGCCCTTCAGCGACAAGTGTGGCGGAACACCATCGATGACTGGGCCCGCCACTTCTTGCGGGACCTTGAAGGAGAACACGAGCCACTGGACTCTGAATAGAAGTCTGCGCTGACCACAGCCTCACTTACCCAAGCGGCGTTCCCTTTGCGTGAAAGAACGAAGCGCACGTAAGAAGTCAACGCGACGAAAATCCGGCCAGTAGACATCACTGAAGTAGTACTCAGAATGCGCTGACTGCCACATCATGAACCCGGAGAGCCTTTGCTCACCCGAAGTCCTGATTATCAGGTCAGGGTCCGGCTGACCTCGCGTGTATAGGTGTTCGGCGATGTCCTGATCGGTCAGGTCCCGCGCCACATCAGTCACGGACTTTCCCTGCTCGCCAGCTTCACGTAGCAGTGAACGGACCGCGTCGACGACTTCTTTCCTGCCCCCATAACCAACCGCGACGTTCACGACCATGCCTGCTTCAAGGTTCTCAGTGCGTGAAACCGCCTGGTCGATTCGATCCACGAACTCCTTGGGAAACAAGGTCTTATCCCCAACTATTCGGATGCGGTACCGACACTCTGCCGCGAGTTGGTCCACGGTTTCACCGATAATCTCTAAAAGCTGGGCGATCTCCGCCTCATCACGCGCCATATTATCGGTGGAAAGCATCCAAAGCGTCACGATGTCTACGCCCAGTTCTTGGGCCCACTGCAAGAATTCGAGGACCTTGGAAGCCCCAACCCGGTGGCCCTCGCTGGCCGGAGAGCCTTCCGATTTCGCCCACCTGCGATTCCCATCCAGAATCACTCCAATGTGTCCCGGCATTTTCTCGCGAGGCAGTGAACGCACCAGCCGATATTCATACATCTCGTAAAGCAGATTTCCGCTCACACAGCCCCCTACCCGCCTCTTCAGGGTACTGCCGATTTCATTGCTGGTGTTTGAAAGGGAACCACCAGACTTGCGAATGTGTATAAGAAGCGGAAGACTCTCGTTGGGGGTGTAACGTTGGGCTCGAAAAGAGGTCTTATGCGCGTTGCATCAAGGAAACCAGTGGCCTGGATCCCGGGCCAACCCGTTTCCCGGAAGCCGCGTCTTCGCGGCTGGATTCACTTCGTGGCGGCGCCACTTTCTTTAGCTGCCGCCATCGTCCTAGTGGTAGTCGCACCAACCACTCCACTGAAGTGGGCGAGTGCCGTCTACCTGGCTGCTTCGTTCATACTGTTCGGAGTCTCTGCCGCCTACCACCTGTTCTACTGGCGTCCCAGCTTTGAGGCCGCTCTGAGACGCATGGACCACTCCAATATCTTCCTGCTGATCGCCGGCACCTATACCCCGCTCGCAGTAGGGCTCCTTGAAGGTGCCCAGCGCACTTCCCTGCTGGTGGTCATCTGGAGCGGTGCGGTCGTGGGAATCCTGATCTCGTTGTTCTGGCCAACCGCGCCCCGCTGGCTCAACACCCTGATCTACGTCATCTTGGGTTGGACCGCCGTGTTCTACCTGCCTGCCCTCTGGGCTTCCGGCGGCCCTGCCGTTGTTCTGTTGCTCCTGGGAGGCGGCATCCTCTACACGATTGGCGCAGTTGCATACGCGCTTAAGAAGCCCAACCTAATACCGGGCTGGTTCGGCTTCCACGAGGTTTTTCACCTCTTTACTGTTTTGGCCTGGGCCTGCCAGTGCGTCGCGGCCTACCTCGCCGTCCTCTGACAGCGGGTCTAGAATCGAGTTATGACAGACAAAACGTGGCTGACTCAGTCCCAGTACGACGCCCTAAAAGGGGAACTTGACCAGCGTGCCAAGGTTGAACGCCCCCGAATCGCGCACCTCATCGAAGCTGCCCGCCAGGAAGGCGACCTGAGCGAAAACGGCGGATACCAAGCCGCACGCGAAGAACAGTCGATGAACGAAACCCGGATCCTGCAGCTAGAGGAACTGTTGCGCTCTGTGGAAGTGGGGGAAACACCCGCGGATGACGGCATCGTCGAGCAGGGAATGGTCATCGTTGCAGACATCGGCGGGGAACGTGAAGAGTTCCTGCTCGGTGCGCGTGACGCTGGAAAGAATCTAGGGATCCACGTGTACCCCCCGAGCGCTCCTTTAGGCAAGGCGATCCTGGGTGCACGCGAAGGGGAAACGGTGTCCTACAAGACCCCGAGCGGTAAAGTCCTCGAGGTGACGGTCATTTCTGCAAAACCCTTTGAGGGCTAACGTCCAAGGCTGATGGGCCTTGGTTTATTCCTGGTCGGCTCCAGCTTCTTCCGCTCCAGGACCGATCAACACGTGTCCCTTGACCTCGGCCCTTGCCTGAGCTTTCGCACGAACTTTCTTCGCCACTCGCGACTCGTCAACGACGGTCCTTGCGTACGTCCGGTAAGACGCTTTGATCTGCCGGTCCAAAGAACCCGGAGGCCCGCCGGGACGATTTGGGTTGTCCGCAAGACCGGGGTACGGATCGTGTCCGTGCAAGTACATGAAAGTCACGTTCAGGAACGCCAGTAGCGGGACCGCGAAGACAGCGCCGGCAATCCCACCAGCCGCCCCACCCCCAACAACCGCGAAGACAACGGCAACCGGATGCAGTGAGACCGCGTGAGCCATCATCCAGGGATGGAGCACGTTACTTTCGATCTGCTGCACGGCTAGCACGATCACGAACATGATAATCGCGGCCTTGACGCCGTTGTTCACTAGCGCGATCATCACCGCGATGGCCCCGGAAGCAACTGCACCGACCACCGGGATGAAGGCAAACAAGAAGACCATGACCGTGATCGGGATAGCCAGCGGGACGCCAAGCGCCAAAGCTCCAAGCCCAATGCCAATCGCGTCGATCGCAGCCACTTTTGACTGCGTGCGCACGTATTCCCCAAGAGTAACCCAGCCGCGAATAGCAGCTTCGTTGACCGGGTTGCGCCAAGCCTTTGGTAGCGACCGCACCACGACAATCCACATTTGTCGGCCGTCGCGGAGCAAAAAGAACAGCGTGAAAAGCATCAGAAGTGAGCCCATAAGCACGGTTACGGTCCCTGACGCCAGCCTGAAAGCCCCCGTCGCGATGCTGGAACCGTACCTTTGGAAAAGGTACGCAAGAGAGCCCTGCAGATCCGTCAGCCATTCTTGAAGCGCCGCCGACTCAGATGCTAGTGGCCCGTCTGCGATCCACCCTAGAAGCGCGTCGAAACCATCTGCTGTTTCCTGGAGTAACACGGGAAGCTGCCGGATCAGCTGTGTCAGCGCGATTGCTAGAAGCGCAACTAGTATTAGCAGCCCGAATAGGAGCCCAATGGCAGCAGCCCCGGTTCGTCCCATGTGCCACGACCGCTTAAGGAACGAGGCAACGGGCTCCAGGAGCGCTGCGAAGAGTATCGCTACCAAGAACGAGATGACCAGTAGCGAAACGTAGGACAGCAGGTAGACCAAGACGGCAATGGCGCCCACGATCAGTAGAAGGCGCCATGACCAGGCTGCTGCGACACGCACTGGGAGTGTCACTTCCGCGACCGCCAAGTTCCTCACCGATTGACGGTCCGCCGCTTCCGGGACCGCGTCTGCCACGCCCTCTTCCTCTGACTTCACGTTGGCCCCCAAGATTTTGTGTCCCCCAACTCTAGTTGCAACACTCTCCTCGCGGACCCTTTCCCCTTTTCTTTTTCCCCTTTCCAAGGAGGGAAGGGCAGCTCTACACTCGTTGATCTGGGAGGGATTGACGTGCTCGAAGAAAAGACCACCGCGGGTGGACAAGAAGAGACCCTGTACCTAGCTGGCGGGTGCTTCTGGGGAATGGAGCGAATATTCCGGCGACTAGGTGGGGTCGTCTCAACCGCTGTTGGCTACATGGGCGGGACGACAGACCAGCCAACCTACGCTGTGGTCTGTTCGGGCCTGACGGGGCACGCTGAGACAGTCCGCGTCATCTACGATCCGAACGTGACTTCAGCACAAGAAATCCTGGCGACTTTCTTTGAGAACCACGATCCCACAACACTGAACAGACAGGGCGCGGATCGCGGAACCCAATATCGCTCCGCGATCTGGACGACGGAACCCGTGCAATACCAACAGGCGCTGGCAGTGCGTGCCCAGTACCAGAAGGAACTCTTGAAAAGAGGCTACGGGACCATCGTGACGGAGGTGCATGCCCCTCCGCCCCCGACCTTCCACCTAGCCGAGGACTACCATCAGCGCTACCTGGAGAAGAACCCGGGCGGGTACTGCAACCACGGGTTCAACGGGGTTAGCTGCCCGCGGGGACTTGCCCCGCGAGCCTAGTCGCTACTTGATTCCCAGGATGTCCGTAACGAAAACCAGGGTGTCGCCGCCCCTGATGCCCGCCTGAGGGACTCCAAGATCCCCATAACCCAGGTCGGACGGGATCGAAAGCAGAACCCGTGAGCCCACGCGCTGACCGACTAAGCCGTCATCCCAGCCACGGATGACCATGCCCACGCCGATTTGGAAGTCCAGGGGAGCCCCACGGTCATAAGAGTTGTCGAAGACGTTCCCGTTCCAGACCTGCCCCAAGTAGTTGCAGATGATCTGGTCTCCGGGCTCAACGACGGGTCCGTCGCCTTCCACCAACACTTCTACCTGAAGTTCCGGCGAAGCCACTGCTGAGGCAAATGTAAGGGTCGGCTTTTCACCCATTTCACCTACGACTTCAATGTTCTCCATGAGATTCCCTTCCTGCCGGCCAATCGCGATTTGTTGAACCGTTTAAGACTAACGCGAATTCATGCGGGACAGGATGTTGAGGATCTCCACGTAGAGCCAGATCAGCGTCACCATGATGCCGAAGGCGCTGGCCCACGCATATTTGGCAGGCACACCACGCTCCACGCCGACTCTCACCTGGTCGAAGTCAGAAATCAGGCAGATCGCTCCAATAACCACGGCAAAGACTGAAACGAAAACCGCCAGGGGAATCCCTAGGACTGTAACGTCACCAAGACCGGAGATGGGCAGGCCGATCAGACTTAGAAGCCAAATGGCAAGTCTCGAGAAAAGGAGTCCTAGCAGCGAAATCAAGGCGAACTTCTGCAATTTCGGTGAGTTGCGGATCTTGCCGGAGGCAAAAAGCGCCAAGGTAACCGCAAACACCGCGAAGGTCGCAACAACCGCCTGGATGACAACCCCAGGAAGGTAGAAGTTCACCACGTAGGACAAGGCCCCAAGGGCAACTCCCTCAAGTGCGGAGTAGGCAAGCACCGCGAGTGGGCGGATCTTCTTTGAGAAGATGTTGACCATCGCCAGCACCAAGCCAGCAATGATGCCGACGGTCATCAGGACCGTGCCCAGCTCGGGGTTGGCGGCCGTCACCCACCAGGAGAGAGCTGCGAACAGGAACGCTGTCGCTAGGGAGAGCGTCGTCTTAACGATGACGTCGTCGTATGTCATCCGCCCCGTGTCCACGGCGTCCGCAGATGGAGCCTGATAGGCGGCTTGGGCTGCCTGGAAAGCACGCTGATCGTACGTGGGAACGCCCTGGGTAGCGCCGGGTGCATTCGGCGTAGGCTGCTTCCACTGTTTTTCAAGTTTGTTGAAGACCGGGTTGCTCATGTTGTTCTCCGTTCCGGTGGCGTTCCCCAGTGGGATTGAAAACACTGGGGCGCTTACATGGTTGCAACGGTTAGGTGTGACAACCGTTGGTGGGCTCAGAAACTAGCAGGACTCAGATGCGTCCGCATGCGGCTGGCGACATTCAAAATGCTCCATTCCTGATCCATTGGACCCATTCACACCCATTTCTCAGGGTCTCCTTCCAGTGCTGAGCAATGAACTCAGCGCCGGCGTCTTGAGCGCCGAAGAGAGCCCGGCGTAGACATCGAGAGTAACGGATACTCGTTCACGTCTCAGCATAGCTTGGACACTCTTCTTCGCTCCAGCTGGCAGTCGGTAGCCCAGAAGACAGGCAACCGGAAAACTCCACCAAGAAGAAAAGTCTTGCGTGGACGGCACACGACATCACAGCTGAGACCAACAAAATCGCGGCGGGGACTGTCGGCATTCCAACGGTCCCTTGCGGTGCCCCAACGGTCCCGCCTAGGCGCCCAGTGGTGTGGTTGCAGGACTTAGTTCCTCCCTGTTGCGGGAGATGCTTCCTTTTGGCTGGTGAGGCCTCTGGAAGAGTTCTGGGTTGGTGTTGCGCACCGTTCTTCCTTTCATGTTGCGAGACGTTCTTCCTTTCATGTTGCGAGACGTTCTTCCCCTTATGCTGCGTGATCTCCTTCGCCTTATGTTGCGTGACGGTTCACCCCTCGTGTTGCGCGACGTTCTTCCCCTTATGTTGCGTGACCTCCTTCGTCTTCTGGGGTCCCAAGATGACGCATGGGAAACGACGTAGTGAGTAGGTGCGCCAAGGCTTGGTTATTGCCGTGCCGGCAAGCCATCGCTATTTCCGTGCTGGCAAGCCACCGTTATTTCCGTGCCGGCAAGCCACCGTTATTTCCGTGCTGGCACCATCGTTATTGCCGTGCTGGCAAGCCATCGTTATTGCCGTGTTGGAAGGAGGGATGAGCAGCCAAGAAGCAA
>CAYFRQ010000031.1:0-16724 GCA_964345615.1 uncultured Actinomyces sp.
GTCAGAGGCGAGCGTCGGAAGCAGCATCAGATAAAAGATCACGGTTGAGGTCAGTAAAGCAAGGGCAGCAATCATCAGACCTGCAACCAGAATGGTCCAGGCGGAAAGACCTTTCGTGATGCGCCAACTCTGCTTCAGCGAGTGGTTCCCGGTGTTCTTCGACAAGACAAAGATCGGCACAGTCACCGAAAGTCGTAGGTTCACGTACAGCAATAGGACACCCAAGACCGCCAGCAAGACGCGCATGGGGGCCTCTTTTTCCAGTTCCCCCGTGATGAAGTTCGGGATTTGCACCCACCTGATCAGCGCTGAGGTGAACCCGAACCCAGACAGTGGCAGTAGAACCAAGAAGTAAAAGATCAGCATCCAAGACGACGGCTTCCAAGTGCGGAGGGAAACCTTCAGAGCCACTTTGCCAAGTTCTCGCCAAGAACGATCGGGGTGTTGCAGCAACAAAATGATGGCACTGAACTCGAGCACCAGCATCCACATCACCAGAAGCATCGCCAGAAACAGCAGCAAGACAGTAAGGGGGAAGCCCCAGTGAACCTGGAAGGTGTTCGTATCAAGGGCGTACATGCCGTTCGCCCGTAGCGCCTCTTTGAATACCCAACTAGCCAGGGGAAGTCCAACAGCCGAAATAAGGAGTTGCGCCACGATGATCAACAACAACAACCGGCCCGCGACGGCGCGCACCCGCTTGAAGGCTCCGCGCAGAAGGGCAAAAGGGCCGGGGTAAGAGGACACTGCCTGCCCCTGACCTGGCACTTTAGCTCTGGCCACTTCCTTAGCTTCACCCATGTAGGGAGTCTTTCACCCCCGCTCGTTTTTGTCAGTCCGCCGCCACGACCTGAGGCGGACCCGGCGAACATAGTCGTGCAAAGATAGAAGCATGCTTCTGAGTGACCGCGACATCACCGCGTCCCTAGAAAGTGGGCGGATAAAACTAACCCCCTTGGACGCAGAGTTGATCCAACCAGCCTCCATCGATGTGCGTTTGGACCGGTTCTTTCGACTGTTTGACAATCACCGTTACTCCGTCATCGATCCGGCGTTGCCCCAACCCGGTCTGACTCGCAAGATTGAGACAGATGGGAGCAAACCCTTCGTGCTGCACCCCGGCGAGTTCGTCCTAGGAGCAACGTACGAACGCGTGACTCTTGCGGACGACATTGCGGCACGGCTAGAGGGAAAGTCGTCCCTCGGCAGGCTAGGCCTGCTGACACACTCCACTGCAGGCTTCATTGACCCCGGCTTCGACGGGCACGTGACCCTGGAGCTCTCAAACACCGCAACTATGCCGATCCTGCTGTATCCCGGAATGAAGGTCGGACAGCTCTGCTTCTTCACTCTTTCCAGCCCAGCAAGGTTCCCCTACGGATCGAGCGCTGCGGGTTCGCATTACCAGGGACAACGTGGCCCCACCCCGTCCCGATCCCACGAGCGCTTCACCACCGATGCCCTCCGGGACCTCTACGCGGAAGAGGAAGGTTCGAAGTAGCGTGAGCATCGCGGATCCGGGAGCGCGGGAACAGCAGAGCCAGGGCCGAAGGCCGGCACCGGGAGCACCCCCACGCAAATCGGTCATGGACCGTATCGCAGAAAAGAAACAGGCTCAGCATCCCCTAACCATCTCGTCCGTAAATGCCGTCCCATCCGTGGGTGAAACAGGAACGTTCACAGTGGCTCATACAGGGGAGCTGATCCTTGACGACTTGGCGCCACTTCCGCTTGCACCCGAAGTTGACTTCCACCAGGGCGAGCTGGGACTGGAGGCAGCAAAATCTCACCACCTATTCCTACTCCCAAACGACATTCCCCCCGCCGAGCTGGAGGCGCTGGCTGTTTCCGTGTGGAACCAGGCGGGGTGGCTGAGCCCAGGCCACCTAAGGTTGTTAGAAGGCGCGACCCTTGAGGGCCCCTGGAGCCTCAGCGCTGAAACCGAAGCGTCTCTTGATCTGCCTAGAGACCTGAGGGGCCACCAGGCGTACCTGCTGAACACGCCCGCGGTGCGCGGTGGGGTCCCAACCGACCAGGTCAAAGCGTTCTCCGAAATGGCAAGAGCGTTCCCCGATGGGATGCCCGTCGGCTTAGAAGAGCGCGTGCTAGGGGTCCTTCACCAGATGGCCAGACGCCTTGGCGGGGCGCTACGTGTCTATGGCACCGGAGCGATTTTGATGCCGGACCCCGAAAGCTCCGTGAATCTGCGGGTCTACGCCAGTAGCTGGCTCGCTCCTGACGAGTCCCTGGCCCTACTATCACCCTTCCTTCCGAACTTACGTGAGCCCGGCCCCCATCCTGAGGTTGTAGGCGCACCGTACGCGCTGCTTGCCCCAAGTGGAACGCGATCGCAAATACTTATAGGCGTCCGCGCCGAGCAGCAAACGCCACGCGCGCTCCGCTGGGAGATCTGGGCCAAAGAACGAGTCTTCCTTTACGAGATCATCTGGGCGATGCCGGAAGACCTCTACAGTCTCGACGCCAAACCAACCAGGGTCGGTCGGCTAGAACGCCGACGCGGAGCCCAGTCCGTTGAGGTGGCGGCCGCAGTCCTGGCACGCGCCTTGAACACGCCTGAGCGAGGCGGGGCGGCGGTCATTGACGAGGATGGGTTCCTTGTTGCCCCCGACGAACCCCTTCCAGAAGAAGAAGCGCCACGTCCTTAACCTCAATGTCCTTCTTTTCCTCAGTCAGCACCGTAGTCGGGGAAGACCCCAGCATCTGGGAGCAGTAGGGGCACGCTGTCGCAACGGTAGTGGCGCCTGTGGCCTGCGCCTGCTCCATCCGCACTGAAGCAATGCGAGGTCCCTGAGAGGACTCTTCGAACCACGCGTGGGCGCCGCCGGCCCCGCAGCACATTGCTAGGGACTCAGACTGCTTCATTTCGACCAGCTCAAGCTCCGGGACCCCTTCTAGGAGTTCCCTGGGAGCCTTGTAGATATCGTTGTAGCGCCCAAGGAAGCAGGGATCGTGGTAGGTGATTTTACGTCTTACTTTTTCCTCTGCAGGCACAGGTTTGAGTAAGCCGTCCCGAAGAAGAGTGTTCAGGAGTTGAGTGTGGTGGATGACCTCAAAACTTCCGCCTAGCTGGGGGAACTCATTCAGCATCGTGTTAAAGCAATGCGCGCATGTCACCACAATGCGCTTTGCTTTTGCCTGATCTAGAGTCTCGATGGACGCAGCAGCTAGCACCTGGAAAAGTGCCTCGTTCCCGGCGCGCCTGGCCGGGTCACCCGTGCAGCCCTCTTGTGAGCCCAGCACGCCGAAACTAACGCCAGCGACGTGAAGGAGTTCCGCAACCGCTGCGGCGGTTTTTTTCGCCTGCTCTTCGTAGGCGCCAGCGCACCCGACCCAGAAAACGTAGTCAAGGCCGTCCGCGTCCTCCACGTCTTCACCCAATACAGTCAGGGGAAAGTCGAGTCCTTTAGCCCAGTCAAGGCGCTTTCGAGGAGACTGGTTGAAGGGGTTCGACTTTGTTTCCATGCCCCGCATGGGCCTGGCGAGTTCTCTGGGGAAAGCAGACTCCATCAGGAACTGGTAGCGCCGTAGGTTCCCCACGTGGTTCACGTGCTCTATGTCAACGGGACACTGGTCAACGCACGCGCCGCACATGGTGCAATCCCAAAGAACGTCGGGCGCTATGGTTTCCGGAACGAACGGTCCGGGCGTCGATGGGACTCCTTCGGGTCCTGTTGCGCCCACGGAGCTCAGCGCTCCCAGGACATCCGTCGTGTCCGCGTGCTTTTGACCGGGCATTGTGAGGCCTGCAGAAGCAACAGCGTTGTCCCTCATAGCCATGATCAGCAGCTTCGGAGATAGCGGTTTCTGCGTGTTCCAAGCGGGGCAAAGATCCTGGCAGCGCCCGCACTCAGTGCAGGACAATACGTCCAGCCTGTCTTTCCAGCTGAGGTCAGCGGGGGATCCAAGACCAATCACCAGATCAGGGTCTTCTTCCGCCGCCGCCTCCAGGTCAGCAACAGGCTTTCCGTCTATCAGAGGTAGCGGGAGTGCGCCCAGTGATTTCTTCCCGTCCGCATTAGTGCCTGTCATTATGTTTACGGGGGCTAGGAACCGGTGCCAGGAGATTCCCATGGCCACGTCCAGACCAGTGATGATCATCCACGCCATTGACACCAGGATCTTGCTGGTTGCGACCACAACTAGCCAGCCAGCTAGAGTGCTGGGCGGAGCACCCGACCACAGCCTTCCAAGCCAAGCGGTAAGCGGATAGTGGAGCGGGTTCGGGGCATCTCCAAGAGCGGAATCAAGGGCGAAGCGAAGCGCGTGACTAATCAGGACGGCGGCGGTGACCAATGCGACGACAGCCTCAACGAATCGGGCCTGCCAGCGGGTTGAACCGAAGAAGCGTGACTTTCTTGGCCTCTCCCGGTAGAAGAGCCTCAGCCAGACTCGGATCGAGGCCAGGATCAGAATAGAAAGCAACCCCAGAAACGCGAGCGACTCTGTAGTCCACCCCCACCACGCCGTGTCCCCTATCAGTGGGAGTACGAACAGTGGGTTCCACAGTTGGGCGTAAGACGTTACCAGGGTCAAAACCAACGCCACGAACGAGACCATCACAAACCAGTGCGCGACTCGCACCACCGGGCGCTGCTTGAAAGTCGTGTGAAGGACAGTGACGCGCAGGGCCGTCCAAACACGCTCTGAGAGTGGACGCCACCTTCCGCTCTCAGGTTTTCCTGCAGCGACAAGGCGGACCATGCGGGCCACC
Source organism: uncultured Actinomyces sp. (assembly GCA_964345615.1). GTDB lineage: Bacteria > Actinomycetota > Actinomycetes > Actinomycetales > Actinomycetaceae > Scrofimicrobium. Next base: position 4,733 of record CAYFRQ010000031.1, read on the forward strand.
CCTCGAATAAGAAGAACCACCCCGGTGGCCGTAAACAGCAGGACGAGGGCTGCACACGGGATCAAGACTGTAGCTGGGGCCATGCACACAGCCTACGGGTCAGTGCGCCACTCGATAGGATAGAACGCACCCTCTGGAAAGGCCACCGCAATGATCTTGCTGCTAGCACTGCATTTTGCGGCAGCAATCTTGGCACCGACGCTGGTGCGCCGAATAGGACCCGGGGCGCTCTACCTTCTGGCCGCAGTGCCTCTTTCTGCGTTCGTCTACGCGCTTTCTCAGACTAGACGCGTCTTCAGCACGCCCATCGAACAACGAGTCGCTTGGGTTCCGCAACTGGAACTGGACCTGATCTTCAGGATGGATGTCCTCTCTTGGCTAATGGTGCTGATAGTAGGGGGCGTGGGGGCGCTGGTCCTGATCTACTCAGCCAAGTACTTCCCTGCGGACTCGTCGAGCCTGGGTAGGTTCACCGCATTCTTCCTTGGGTTTGCGGGCGCAATGCTGGGAGTCGTCATCGCGGACCAGACGATGACGTTCTACACGTTCTGGGAACTCACCTCGGTCCTTTCATACTTGCTGATCGGTTTCCACCACGGAAGAAGACCCGCGCGCGGCGCGGCCAGGCAAGCGTTCCTGGTAACCGGGTTTTCCGCGCTCGCAATGTTTGGTGGGCTCGTGATGCTGGGAGAGTCTCCCGGCGGGTCCTACCGCTTTTCCACCCTGGTTCCCGCACTTCAAAGTGGAGAGCTGGATCCCACTTCTCCGGTTGTCATTGTCGCTGCAGTTCTGGTTCTGCTTGGAGCCTTCGGGAAGTCCGCACAGGCACCCTTCCACTTCTGGCTTTCCGGAGCGATGGCGGCCCCAACCCCCGTTTCCGCCTACCTTCACGCAGCAGCGATGGTCAAAGCCGGAATCTACCTCATCGCTAGGCTGACGCCCGGCGCCACCCTGGTGCCTGGGTGGTCGGTCCTTGCTGTCACTTTCGGTCTTGTCACAATGATTCTTGGCGCCTACCGAGCAATGAGGCAACGCGACCTGAAACTGGTTTTGGCCTACGGCACCGTCTCTCAACTCGGAATGATGACCGCCACGATCGGGCTTGGAAGCGCGAGCGCGATGGCTGCCGGAATCGTCATCCTGGTCGCTCACTCACTCTTTAAGTCCTCCCTATTCCTAACGGTTGGTGCCGTTGAATCATCCACTGGAACACGTGACCTTTGGGAACTGTCCGGGCTGGCACGGAAACTCCCGGCCCTAGCCTTTTTTGCGGCCCTAGCCTGCCTGTCGATGGCAGGCATTCCCCTCACTGCGGGCTACCTGGGCAAAGAAGGTGCGATCGCGGCACTTTACTCTGGAACCGACGCGGCCTGGCTTGCCGGGTCCCCAGGGCTAGAAAAACTGTTGCTGGTCATTGTGGCGGTAGGTTCAGCTCTTTCGGTTGCCTACACGTGGCGCATGTGGTGGGGAGCCTTTGGAACCAAGCAGATCCCGATTACAGAGAAGGTCTCACCCGTCCCCGCCGCAATGCTGATCCCAATCGGCATCCTGGCAAGCGGAACCCTTTTGGGCCTGGCTCCGGGGGCCCTGCAAAGAGTCACTGAAAAGGTCACCGACGGTCTGCCGGGCCACGCCCACATTGCGCTCTGGTCTGGTCTGGGTCCCTTCCTGATCACTGTCGGCGTCATCTTTGCTGGTTTCCTGCTTGCCTACTTCCGGTCCAAGGTCTCCAAGCTCCAGGACAAAGTGCATTTCCAAGGCTCCGCCGTCCGCGTCTACTCCTGGTTGGTTCGGGAACTGGAAGTCTTTGCCTCAGTCATCACCGGTGTAATGCAAAGAGGCTCCCTGCCCGCCGAGCTGGCAACCATCTTCGGGGTCGCGATCGCTGCCAGCATCTACGGCTTACTGCAGTGGAATCCTCCCGACCAGCTACCGCAGATGTACGACTCCCCGCTCCAGCTGGGAATCGTGACAATCGGAATCATTGCTGCACTCATCGCCGTCACCAGCATGCACCGGATCAAAGCCGTGTTAGCTCTGGGCGCAGTTGGGATGTCGATCTCGCTCCTGTTCGCCCAGTACGGCGCGCCGGACCTAGCACTCACCCAATTGGCCGTCGAAGCGGTCTCCGTGGTCGTGTTCATCCTGGTCCTGCGGAAACTACCTAGCCAGTTCAGTCACCGCCCGCTTCTCTCATCCCGACTGTCACGGGCAGCGATTGCTGTTGGTGCTGGGATCACCGCATCCGTCGGCGGCTACTTCGCCTTCATGTCGAGGATTCACGAGCCGGTCTCAACCCACATGCCGCTAGAGGCACAAAACTTTGGCTACGGCCAAAACATCGTGAACGTCATCCTGGTCGACATTCGCGCATGGGACACGGTCGGCGAACTCAGTGTTCTACTGGTGACAGCAACAGGCGTCGCATCCCTTATCTACATCACGACTCGCACCGGGAAGATCTCCCGTACGGGACCCGAGGTTCACAAAGGACAGTTCCTGGCAGCGGCCGACACCGTCCCAGAATCAAGGCGTTCCGTCGTCCTGGAAGTGAGCACCCGACTGCTGTTCCCGACCATGATAATGCTGTCCCTTTGGCTGCTCTTCGTCGGGCACAACAACCCGGGCGGCGGATTCGCCGGAGGGGTCATTGCGGGACTTGCTTTCGTGTTGCGCTACCTGGCCGGCGGGCGCTACGAACTTGGCGAGGCCATGCCAATCCCCGCAAGCTATCTGCTTGGCACAGGACTTTTCGTTGCGGCTGCCGGTGGCGCCTTGCCGCTGCTCTATGGCCGCTCCGTCCTGCAGTCCGTTCCGGTAGAGGTCCCGCTTGGAGCCCTTGGCACTCTGCACTTCACCACCGCAATGGTCCTGGACGTCGGGGTCTACATCCTGGTTACGGGCCTAATCATCGACTTGGTCTCAGCACTGGGAGCAGAGATCGGCCGCCAAAGCGAAAGGCCCGGTCGCGGCCGCCAAGATCGCAGGCGGGTTAGGGAGGGAGCTACGCGATGACTCCTCCTTCCCTAGCGCTACTCGCCTTAGCCGGTGTCCTTGTCGGCACGGGGGTCTACCTGACGCTGGAACGGACTCTCTCCCGCATCTTCATTGGGCTTTCCCTTGTGGGAAACGGAGTAAACGTACTGCTTCTTGGCATGGGCGGTGCCGGGGGTCTTCCGCCACTGCTCGGAAGCGACGGGGAGACCATCGTTGACCCTCTGCCTCAGGCAATGATCCTTACCTCGATTGTCCTTTCACTTGGAACAACAGCCTTCGGTTTGGCACTGGCATACAGGTCTTGGCGCTTGACGGGGAACGACGAGGTCGCGGACGACCTTGAGGACCGGCGCCTGGCCCGCCGCGCCGGTAGCTCCCTGTCCCTACCCGATGACTCTTACGCTGAGGGCAGCGAAGACCTCGAAGTGTTCTACGACCGCGACAGAGGGGACCAATGAACCCGGCTGACGCAACCTGGGCGCTCCCGCTTCCCGTGCTGATCCCACTGATTTTTGCCGGTGGGACCCTGATGCTGTTCCGCCACCCAAGGATGCAACAGGTCCTAGCGGTCGGCGCGATGGTTGTTGCTACGGGCTTCGGTGTGGTTTTGCTGGTTGGCGCGGCCTCGGCGCCCCTGGTCCTGGACGTCGGTTCCTGGGCTGCACCAGTTGGCATCACGCTTGTCGCGGATCAACTCGCAGCACTCATGCTGGTTGTCTCACAGGTCGTCATCCTTGCCGTTTTACTGTATTCGGTCGCCCAGAACCTCACGAGCTCAACACCGTCAGCTCCCATAGCGGTCTTCTACCCCACGTTCCTGATCCTGGCGGCGGGGGTTTCGAACGCGTTCCTGACCGGGGATCTCTTCAACCTTTACGTTGGGTTCGAAATTCTCCTTGCGGCCTCCTTTGTTCTCATCACCCTGGGCGGCACCAGGGGACGGGTCCGTGCAGGCACCGTGTACGTGGTTGTTTCTATGGTCTCCTCAATCATCTTCTTGACGGGGATCGCCTGGGTTTACGGGGCGACCGGCACGGTAAACATTGCACAGCTTTCAGTGCGACTAGCTGAACTCCCTCCCCAAACCACGCTGGGAATGCAACTGCTTTTGCTAGTCGCATTCGGAGTGAAGGCAGCGGTTTTCCCCCTGGGTGCCTGGCTCCCCGACTCTTACCCGACGGCTCCCGCGCCCGTCACGGCAGTTTTTGCTGGCCTTCTTACAAAGGTCGGGGTTTACGCGATCATCCGGCTCGAGTTCACGCTGTTCCCCAGAAACCAACTGACGGACCTACTCGGAGTCGTTGGAATCTTAACCATGATCCTAGGAATCCTAGGTGCGGTGGCCCAAGACGACGCAAAACGCCTTCTTAGCTTCACCCTTGTTTCCCACATCGGCTTCATGCTCTGGGGAATCTCTCTCAGCTCCACCCAGGGACTGTCGGCGGCCATCTACTACGCTGCCCACCACATCATTGTCCAAACTGCACTGTTCCTAATGGTGGGGCTGATGGAGCTCCGCACGGGAACAACCTCACTCACCAAACTCTCCGACCTCGCAAAACGGGCACCATGGCTAGCAATCGTGTTCATGATCACCGCCCTGAACCTGGTTGGTGTCCCTCCCCTAACCGGCTTTATCGGAAAGCTCGGACTTGCGGAAGCGTCGGTGAGCAGCGGGACGCCGTTAGCTTGGTGGCTGCTCGCTGCAGGCCTCATCACCTCTTTCCTGACCCTCTACGTCGCAGTGAAGTTCTGGAACAAAGCGTTCTGGCAGCCCAGGGGTGTTGCTTTGGGGGACGAGTTCAAACCGACCTCCGATGAACCGCTAACGGGACGCCAAGAGCGCAGGATGCAACGCTGGCAACTGGCAAGGGTCCCCACAAAACGGGCAGAAGAAGTGGTTGAGGCCGCGAAGACGACGCGTGAGAAGAAAGCGTCCGAGGGCAACCCTGTCATGTACGCCGTTGTCGCAGGGCTGGTCGCAATCCAGATACTCATGGCAGCCTTCTCCGGCCTCATCTACCAGTACACGACCGAGGCCGCCGCATTCCTGAAGACCCCTGGGGCCTACGCGGCGGCCGTCCTGGGCGAAAGCGGGCGGGGCGAGGGCAGCTCCCTCGAAGAATCGTTGCCTCCCCTGGAACTACCGTGGTGGCCTGAAGAGGTCACTCCGCCGTGGCTTCCAGGCGGCACCACTGATCTACCTAACGTAGGGGGTGAAGCAGATGAGTAGAACAGACGTACGGTATCGGGTTTCCTTTGCCATGACCCTGTGGCTGACCCTTGTCTGGCTCACCGTGTTCTCTTCAATCGCGCCCCTCACCATCCTTTCTGGGATCCTTCTAGCCGTAGCAGTTCAGCTTGTCTTGCCCATGCCTAAAACCGCCGACGTTTGGCACCTTCGGTTTGGGTACCTGACGGCGCTGATTCTGCGTTTCATGTGGGACCTGGTGGCGGCAGGCCTTCAAGTGTCAGGTCTGGTCCTGAGCGGTCGGAAACACGAAGACGGGATTGTCGAATGCAACCTGGCAAGCGACAACCCCGTCTACGCCACGATCGTTGCTGCAATGTCCTCTATGGTTCCAGGGACGGTTGTTCTGGAAGTCGAACCGCAGAAGAAGGTCATGTATCTTCACTGCCTGGATCTAGCCAAACAAGGCTGGGCAAAGGGCGTGAGGCACACCGTCGCCGAACAAGAAAAACGCGTGCTGCTTGCGTTCGGAACGGACAGGGCAGTAGTTGAAGCCGGCTACGGCAAGTTCCTGCCAATTGCCAGCAGACGCTTGGGTGAAGAACAGGAGGAACGATGAGTCTAGCGGCCTCAACCATGATGTCGATCAGCCTGGTAATGCTGGTGCTGGGCGCCCTACTTGCGCTACTACGGCTGGCTCTAGGTCCCACAGCGCTAGACCGCGCCGTCGCGATCGACGTGGTGTCGGCCGCTGTTGTCGGGGTAGTCGTAGCTCTGATCGCGTGGAAGGGACGGACGGACCTCATGGTCCTGCTGATCGTCTTCACGCTGACGTCATTCTTCTCGACAGTGACGGTGGCCAGGTACACATCTGGGCGGCTCATGTGGAAACAGTCCCAAGAGCCAGGGGGCCAGACTGCACATAAGAAAGGTGAGACTAGTGACTCCTGACCAGGTAGAGCCGAGCCTCTGGGAGGGCATCTTCGACCTTGTCGGGGCAGCACTCATTTTGGCAGGCGCCAGTTTCACCCTGATTGCAGGCATCGGACTGAACCGCTTCAAAGACCTGTTCTCAAGGACCCACGCTGCAGCAAAACCGCAAATGTTGGGCCTGATGCTTCTTTGCTTGGGCCTGGTCAGCATTGTCCGCGACTGGCAGTGGGCCGCCATCGCGGCCCTGGTGATCGCAATCCAGATGGTCGCAGCACCTGTCGCATCACACCTTCTTGGACGTGCTGCTTACACCGCCGGGTTGGAACAGAGCGACTCTTTAGTCTTAGACGAGCTGGGGGCCGGCGACTCAGCACCGACCGGCGACTAGTCGTCGGAGTCAGCCCAGGCGTCGTAGTACCTGTCTTCGTCATCAGGGTCAGACCCTGACGGATCAGGTTCCTTGATACCTGCAAGCTCACGCTCAAGTGAGTCAAAGTCTGTGTCGGGGCTGAAATACTTCAGCTTCCGCGCCACCTTCATGTGTTTAGCCTTTTGACGGCCGCGCCCCATGGGGTCGACCCCCTCTTAATGTTACGGGTCCGCTCTCCGGTCCCCTGGTCTTATCATGTCTGTTCGCCCGGACAGTCTACCCTGGCCGGGGGCTCTGCTGCCACGAAACCCGCAAAGGTGGTCGCGCAGCAGGAGGTTTCAGGAACGAAGCTTGTGCCGAAGCACTAGCAAGCCGACAATGCCAACGCCCACGGCCGCAGCAATCAACACCTTCTTCACTGCGTCAGGGTCGCCCTCGCGGGCATCGTCCAGGGTCGTTTGCACCTTGAACTTTGTTTCTTCAGCCGCGAACTTCACATCATCACTCAAGTGCGCAACCTGCGTTTGCGGCTGGACTTCGTGCACCAGCGACTCAAGAGTCTTCATGAACCGGTCGCGACTGGCGTCAATCTGCGCGCGAAGTTCCGCTTCAACCTGAGCGTTGGTCGTCTTCTCTGGGCTCACTGGTTCTTACCTTCCTCAACTGCCTTCATGACAGCTTCAATATCTTCCGGAATAGCTTCACCACGCGGGGCCTCATCCACCGCTTCCTTAGCAAGTCTCACACCAATCACCACGAACACGATGATGAGGACCAGCAGGATTCCCCAGACGATGAGGGATGCGGCCCAATCGGGAACCGCGTGCGCCAAGCCGAGTTCAGCGGTATGGAACGCCCACCAAACAAAGTAGAGCAACAGTAGGACCGCGCCCGCAAGCAGACCGACACCGAAGCCAAGCTTGACGCCCGCTGCCTTCGCCCTCAGCTTGAAGAGCTCGATCTGACCGGTCACCATGGCCCGGCCCTCTTCAATGGCTGTCTGTACCAGAAGCGGAATCGACGGATGCTTGGGCCTTACGGGCGCAGTCCTTCGCGCCCCAGAGCCCGGTTCAACCCAGAACTCTTCCACGAACACTTCTTCAAACTCGGGTGATGATTCGTCGGTCATCGTTGCTCCTCAGATCTTGCGGCGCTGCGCCACTGCCCGCGATTCCCATCTTTCCATTAAACGCTATCCGCGTGGCCCTCGTGGGTCGGGGCGACCTGACCTGGAAGAGAGTCCAGGATCTGCTGCGCGCGCGCCACCACCTCACGCTGCTCCGGCGACAGAGGGGACCGCGTGGGATCTGATGGGGGCGTTGCAACCGGGGCGCCCCGCAGCGTGGTGCGATCAAGTTCCACGGCAGAAACCGGGGAAAGCGAGACGCTCTCGGGTTCCGGCAAGCCCGGTGTCGGTTCGGCCTGTTCCACCCATTCGGTCAAGCGGCCCCCAGAGAGTGTCCAGACGTGGGTCTGCGTGGACAGTTGCCACGGTTCTTGCCCGCTAACAATGACGAGCTTCCCACCTTCAAAGGAAGCCCGTCGCAGGGCTTCCTGCACGGCTACGGCTTGTTCGGAGCCCAGGTGCCTTAGCGGTTCATCCGCGACAACGATCGGAGCAGGCGTTAACAACAACCTGCCGCACCGCGCCAGCTGTCCCTCACTTTTGGAGAGCTGGTCGGGTCGCCTTTCCAAGATGGGTCCGAGTCCCAGTGCGCTCACGACCTGGTCTATCTGCCTGGGTACGGCGGGGGTGCGACGCAACTGCCCCGGTAACGCCAGATTTTCTAACACGGACAGCGAAGGGATCAGGGTCGTGTCGTCAAACAGTGGTGCGATCTGTGTGCGAGCTAGTTTCGCCAGCCGACGCGGACGCAACCTTGAGGTCGACACACCAGAGATTCTCACCGTGCCTGACGTCGGTTTTTGCACTGCCGCGAGAACGCGCAGCAGGGTTGACTTGCCGGTCCCGGGCGAACCAACAACTTGCGTAACCGTCCCTTCGCCTGCATGCAGGCTGACCGATTCGAGCACTGGTTGGCCGCCCGAACCCCGCCCGTAGGTCACGTCGACATTGCTCGCCACTACCGATGGCTTGCTTCGGGCCGTTGCTCTCTTTCTTCGCATTAGGCGCCTCTGGTTCAGGGACGGGTCTTAGGGGAGACCTTATAGGTCTCCTCTACGTCGGTAACACTGACGGGAGCCAGAACCTGGTTGATCTGGTCCATAACTTCCGGATCCAAGCGGACCCCAGATGCCTTGATGGTCTCGTCAAGCTGACGGGGGCGTGACGCACCCACCAGGGCGGCAGCAACGTTCGGGTTCTGCAGCACCCATGCGATAGCCAACTGGGGCATGGTAAGACCTGCTTCAGCAGCGATTGGCTTTAGGAGCTGGACCTGTTCAAGGATCTCGCGGGTTAGGAAGCGTTTGACGAACTGGGCACCGCCCTTCTTATCTGTCGCGCGGGAACCAGCCGGCGGGGCCTGACCGGGTAGGTACTTTCCGGAGAGCACGCCCTGGGCCATTGGAGACCACACGATTTGCGACATTCCCAACTGTTCGCACGTTGGGATTACCTTCCCCTCCACGACCCTCCAAAGAGCGGAGTACTGCGGCTGGTTAGAGACAAGCTGGATTCCAAGCTCGGTCGCCAGGCGGTGACCTTCACGGATCTGCTCAGCAGTCCATTCAGACACCCCGATGTACATGACCTTGCCCTGCCGCACCAGATCGGCAAACGCCTGGAACGTTTCTTCGAGCGGAGTTTCGTAATCGAAGCGGTGCGCCTGGTAAAGGTCTACATAGTCGAGTCCCAGACGTTTCAGGGAACCATGCAACCCGTCAAAAATGTGCTTTCGTGACAGCCCGGACTGGTTGGCTCCGCCCTTGCCTACGGGCCAGTAGACCTTCGTGAGGACCTCGAAAGTGTCACGTGGAAGCCCTTTCAGGGCCTTCCCAAGGATCTTTTCGGCTTCGCGGTTCGCGTAGACGTCGGCGGTATCGAAAGTGGTGATGCCCAGGTCTAGGGCACGGTGCACCGTCTTGATAGCACGGTCGGGTTCGACCTGCAGTCCGTGGGTCACCCAGTTTCCGTACGTGATTTCCGTTATTTTCAGCCCGGAGTTACCCAGGTAGCGATATTCGACCATGCGCCAAAATTACCATTCACGACTGGATTCAGACTGTTTCGAAGATCCTCAGCCAATGGGTGTGCGTCATTCCTGGCGCCAGCACGACCAGATCCTGGCCCGTATTGAAGGCGTTGGGAGGGCAGGTCATGGGTTCAACGGCGACGCCACGCCGATCCTGAGGCTCTGCCGTGAAAATCTGGAGCCAAGGCTCATCAGATGTCAATGTGACGATCATCCCCGACTCCGTGTCTTTCAAGGAGACCTGCCAGGTCTTCGAATCGGGTTCCAACTGGATCCCTGTAAAAGCGTGGTCTAGAGAAACGCCTTTCAAAACCCGACCTTCGCGCAGGTCAAACTGAGTGTCATCTACGGGAGCGAGGCCGGTTGGGATCAGGTTTTGGTCCGTCATGGCCACTTCGCTTGCTGGCACTGTGAGCACGCACTGGTCGATACTGGCTCCGTCGCAGGTGAGGTAAGCATGCGTGCCGGTGCCGTAGGGAGCGGGGTCTTCGCCGACGTTGCTGCTACTTATTTCAATGTGTAGTCCCAGTAGCGCGTCTAGGCTATACCGGATCCTGGTCTCTAGTTTGAACGGATAGCCGTCAGTCGGGCCTGTTAAGACGCGTAACTGAACCGAGTGTCCATCCTCTTTCACCAGCTCCCAGTCGTTCCAACACTGCAGCCCGTGAAGAGCTGCGTTGCGGTCGGGCTCGTTGATTGGGACGCTCAGCAGACGCCCTTCAAAGACATAGGTCCCACCGGCGATCCGGTTTGGCCAGGGGACTAGGACGCGACCATTGAAGCCCGAGGGCTGTTCACCCGGATCGTGAGGCAAGATCAGGTTCCGGCCATCGTGGGTGAAGCTCGCTAAACCCGCGCCTTCCGCAGTCACAGTCGCCTTGTACTTCCCTGCCGAAATCTCAAAAAACATCCCGTTACCCCTCCTGAAAAGAACCTATCATTGCCAGCGCAACGACCAGTCCGTCCCCGTTTTCGAGTAAGTTGTATGCGTGAGTAACTTGAAGGGTGGCCCCGAGCCTAGGCCAGCGTCTCAGCTTGCCCAGGACTCACCCCGCGAACAGTATCGGCGCACCCGCACACGGCGCAAGACCATGATCTACGGTGCCAGCATTCTTGCCCTTGTCGCCGCTCTGCTGGTGGGCTTGCTTGGCCTTGCGGGTTCCCTGTTGACGTCCTTCGACTCAGACTTTAACCGGAGAGTCAGCTACGCGGAGCTGGGCGACACCCCCTGCCCCACCCCAGATGCGCGTCCCCAAGGCCCAGAAGGGGTTCGTCTGCTCGTCTACAACACGACTGCAACGCCGGGTGTCGCAGCCTCCGTGGCCTCGTACTTCGAAGAACTGGGGTACGAAATTGCAGGGACAGACAACGCACCCCTTTACAGGGGCAACGTTCTCATCGAAACGGGACCTCGGGGAGTCGACGACGCATATACCTTGGCTCGCTTTTTGGGCGCGGACGTGAGGATTCGTCTGAACAGCTTTGAGGACAAGACACTCACGGTGTTTTTGGGTGAACGTTTTGCGGGGGTGCCGGATGAAGAAGAGACCAAGGAAATCGTCAATCGTTCATTCGCATTGATCCCCTTGACGGGGTGCCTCCCTGTCGAAGAGCCCGAAGGCGGCTGGGCCGTTCCTAAAGAGCTTCTAGAAGCACAGTCAGGGCAGTCGGGAGAACAGAGCGCCGATCAGCTCGAAGAGACCGCCGAGACAGACGCAGAGTGAGTCCCCTGTTTCGGGTCCCGACTGTTCTTAAGCATGACGGTCAAATACTGGATCCCGGTCAAGACATGTCCTAGCGCTCCCAACACGGTTATGGTGAGCGCTACGATTCGCAAGCCAGGACTCTGCAGGGCGGCTGCCAATATAAGGCCTGGAAGACCCAGCATTAGTAGCACCGTGCGAACTTTGCCAAGCAATGTAACGGGGACGTCCGGGTAGCCTCGCATCAGGACAGTGGCCGCGAAAAGAAGCGTCGCATCGACGGCCACGATTGCGGCGAATAGGTACCAGGGAAGCAATCCACCGATTACAAGCGCCAGGGAAACAAGCAAGATTGATGCGCGATCCGAAAGCGGATCTAGCTCCTCACCGAGCGGGGTTCTTTGGTCCAGCTTGCGAGCCAAGAAGCCGTCCAGAGCGTCCGAGGTTCCCAGCAGAAAAAGAGACAGCAGGGACCAACCGTAGTTTCCGGATGCAAGCAGACCGAGCGAAAGTGGTAGCAGAACGGTGAGACGCAAGAAAGAAACGACGTTGGGGACAGTCCAAACCGGGTAAGACGTGGATTCGCTGGCCTTCATAGCCGGTTCTGCTCCCTGATTGCTGCGCTACCCGCAGCTTGCCGTTG
>CAYFRQ010000032.1:0-16672 GCA_964345615.1 uncultured Actinomyces sp.
GTCAGTTCTACCGCTACAACTCGCGGCCGAAGCGTTTGCTAACTTGCGGCCGAACCGAGCGCTCTGTTTCCCCAGTGGACTCACAAAGCAGAATCACACAGGGTGCGAGGTAACCAAGAACGCGTACTTGCCTGCTGGTTTATCCCTGAGTCATGGACAGCTACCAGCCCATCCCTGTCAGGTCGAGGGCGGACCACCACGAACGCGACGAGCATCAGGGGCGGTTGCGGGTGCTACTCAGTTCCAAGGCCGGAAACGTTGTCGTCGCGGTCGCACTTTTCTTCGGGGTCATAGGCGTGCTCCGGGTAATGCTTCCGTTCCACTCTGCCCCGGATGCGGTAAGCGTCGTACAAGCTCAGGAAGAGGCCGCGCCGCAGTCAACTCCCGGGGGAGAAGCTGTTCCAGGTTCCGGGAAAGAGCCCGTTGAAGAGAAGCCTGCAGAGTGCTGGGTCTACGTGACTGGAGCAGTGGCTTCTCCCGGCGTCGTTTCCATCCCCCCGGACTCCCGTCTTGAAACGGCTGTGGCGGCAGCCGGGGGACTCACTCCAGAAGCAGACCCAACGTCCGTCAACCTGGCTCGCCCCGTAGAAGACGGGGAACACGTCCACGTCGCTGCAGAAGGGGAGGCTCACGCGTCCGCTTCCACCAGCGGGCATGGCGGAAACACCGCTTTCAGTTCCTGCGTGGACCTCAACTCAGCAACCGCTACCGACCTAGAAACGCTGGATGGGGTTGGCCCCAAAATCGCGGCCCGCATCATTGACTACCGAGAATCATCCGGCGGCTTCAGCTCAAATGATGAGTTGCTGGCGGTGACCGGCATCGGCCCCAAACTGCTTCAAAGGATCAGCGCCGGACTATGCCCGGGTTGAACCAAGAAGATCAGGCCGAGGATCCAGCTTCGCAGAAACTGTTCGAAGCAGGGCTCGACCTTCGTCTGGCCGCGTGCGCGCTTGCGACTTGGGCAGGTGTGCTGACAGGGCTCCAAACTGGGCTCCATCGCGCCCTTGCCCCCGGGGCCTTGGCGTGCATTGCCGCGCTCAGCCTCGGTGCGATAGTCCTGGTGCGGTGGGCTCTCCCTTCCGACGTGGCAGGGCTCGCCCGGACACTGATAGCCGTTGCGACCTTGGCTGCCGGAGTCGGGTACTTGGCGGCGGCGCGATACGCAGGTGATGCCCTGACCATCGCGACAGAGCGGGGCGACTTCACTTCAGTGACGCTCAAGGTCACGACCCACCCCGACGTCCCCGACACTCCATTTGGTTCGGACACACGGACCTTCAAGGCGACTGCAACCGGGATCCTGGAAGACGGGACGTGGCGCCCTGCCCGCGCGGAGCTCTGGGTCAGCCTCGAAAGCTTCAACTCCTCACTCAAAGCTGTCCCTGTTCCTGGGGAAACGCTAAGGGTCAGCGGTGCTTTAGCCACACAGGACTGGCTTCCCCCGCCCTATGCTGGGAGCCTGAAAGCGGCAACTTTTGAGCAGGTGGCACCCGCCCCGCCCTGGCAGGTCGCCAGCAGCCACGTGCGCGCTAAGCTCCGCGAAGCAGTCACTCCTGCAGGGATCAATGCGCCTCTGATTCGCGGGATGGCGATCGGCGACGACGCAGGCCTACCTAAAAGGACCAAAGAGGCCATGCTTACTTCCTCCCTCACGCACCTCACAGCAGTGTCTGGGACGCATATCGGCGTAACGGTGGCAGTGGTCGTGTGGGCGACTCGGGGTAGGCCGCGACTTCAAGGCGCTCTGGCGCTCCTGTTCCTAGTGACGATTGTGGTTCTGGTCGGTCCCGCGCCCAGCGTGATTAGGGCGTCCCTGATGAGTTCGCTCGCGGTTTGGGCCACGATGCGTCGCCGACCTTTCCAGTCCCTTGCCTTGCTCTCGGCAGTGGTCCTGGGTGTCCTCTTAGTCAGTCCGTGGTTGTCGAGGTCCCTGGGTTTCGCGCTTTCCTCGGCTGCGACCGCTGGCATTGTTTTGTTTGCGCGTCCCCTTACGACCTGGTTGACGGACTTACTTCCGAAAGAGGGGAGTGCGAGGAAGCTTTTGGCTCCCTTTGTGGCAGCCGTCGCTGTTGCCATCACCGCGCAGGGCGCCACCCTATTCATTCTCCCGTTTGCGAACCCCTGGCTTCCTACCTGGGGAGTGGTCGCGAACCTGCTGGTGGCCCCGATAGTGCCGCTACTCACGCTGCTCAGTGTTGCCATTGCCGCGACTTGTTGGTGGGCACCGCCGCTCGCAACCATCTTGGTGAAGCTAGCGACACCACTAGCTAACTGGGTTGCGGGCGTCGCCCTCTGGGTTTCCGACTTGCCCTTCGCGCGCTTGCCGTGGCCCGAAGGGGCGGCAGGGGCATACCTAGCCGTCACGCTTTTGGCAGCCATTTTTGTCGTCGTGAGAGCCGTTCGTAGCATTGCGGGGAGAAGAAGTCGGTCGCAGGGAGCTCTTGAAACCACATTGGAGAACTTGTAGACAAGTGTGTCTACACTCGTTAGGTTTTGAGTATGAGCACCACAACGACCACAATTCGAGTTTCTACTTCGACGCGAGCCACCCTTAACGGTCTAGCTACACGGTCTGGTCAGACTATGGCCGCAACTGTTGACCGCGCGGTGCGTTTGCTTGAACAAGAAGCAATCGGGAATGACCTTGCCGATCCTTTGCGCGACGATGAGGTGGAGTGGCTAGATGCTGACGCCGGGTGATGTCGTTGAACTCGACCTGGGCACACCAGCAGGTTCCGAGGCCGGACTTCGAAGGCCCGCAGTGGTTGTCACGGCTGAGCGGATCCTGCGGGGCGAGCCGAACGTGATACAGGTTGTCCCACTCACCAGAACGGTTCGCGACAGTCGCGCCGAGGTCCTTGTCGAACCAGATCCCCTCAACGGGCTTAAGGCGATTTCTGCTGCTCAGTGCCAGCACATTCGATCTGTGGCTACGTCGCGGGTAGCTTCTTCGATCGGCAACGTTGGGGCGATCATTCTGCGCCAGGTGAGGGACACAGTGGGAACGATCATCGACGCCTGAAAAGCCAGGACTTTCTGTCTGATATTGACGCTCACCCCTAACTACCAGTGTCTGGCACGCACATCGGAGTAACGATGGCAGTGGTCGTGAGGGCGACCCGGGGTAGGGCCCGGCTGCAAGGTACCCTGGCTCCCGAGATGGCACCCGTGGCTGTGGACCTCTGGGTCTCTGACCTACCTTTTGCGCGCCCGCCCTGGCCCGAAAGGACCCCAGGAGTGATGCTCAGCCTCTGCTCGGTCTCCGTCAGTTTCCTGGCTTCTCCCTGGCTGGTGAAGCCCCGGCGACACCACCAGGAAGGACCATCTCAACCTGGTGCGAATCCTCCTAGAGCCGCTCGCGAGTCCGAGCAGCCGTGAGCGCGCCAGCACCGATAAGTGTCAGGACTAGGCCGCCGGCTAGGAATGGCAGCACGTCCCCACCAGTTGTGGGCGAGCCTCCGGTCGTCCCGCCAGTGGCGCCGCTAGCTCCGCCGCTACCGCCGCTGACCGTAATCTTCTCCCACTGCGCCAGCAGGACCACGCTGAAAGGTGGAACATATTCGACGCCGGGTTCCATCAACACAGATCCCATAGCCGATGGGTCTTTCCAGCCTAAGAACTTGTAGCCGTCTCGGGCGGGAATTGTCGTCGGGATCGTCATTGAGTCGCCTTTCACGACCCCAACGGTAGAGGGGGCACCCTCGCCCCCGCCTGCGTCAAAGGAGACCCAGAGCACCTCAGCCCACTGAGCCGTCAAAGTCACGTCACCAGTAGGTGTGAAAACACTGCCCACCTGCAACAATGCCGGCTCAGTAGCAGCCAGGTCTATCCACCCTGTGAACTTGTAGCCGTCTCGGGTGGGAACTGTCGTCGGGATGGTCATCGACTCGCCTTCCGTGACCTCGAAGGGTGCTGGGGCGCCCGTGCCACCGCCCGCGTCGAAGGAGACCAGGACTGCCGGCAACCTTTCCCACTGCGCCGTGAAAGTCGTATCGCCGGTGGGCGAGAGAACGATTCCTGGTTGCAACAACGCCGGCTGCGCAGCGCTCTCGTCCATCCACCCTGCGAACTTGTAACCTTCCTTCTCAAAGTCGGCTGGTGCTTCAGGCAAAGTCAGAGTGTCACCACCGGGCACGTTCTCCGTGAAGGGAGCCCCTTCAGCGCCATCGCCAGGAACAAACGCCACCTTGAAAGCTGCTTTCACATCGCGTGTTAGCGTCCCTGAGAAATAGATGAGCGGGGACTGACCGCTACCGTCCACGTTCCACGCCGCCGTGACGTCGTCGCCCGCTGTCGGGTATCTCAGTGACGCACAACCATCGGAATAGACGCAGTAATCAGACAGCGAGACCGCATTGCCCGAAACGTTCTTCACGGGGTTAGGCACTGGGACACCGGCAGTTGCCGCAGGAGCTGACACAGCCTGATCGGCCACGAGCAGTCTTTGAAGAGCGGCTAGACCGGACAGTGAACTCAGGTTGCTGATCTGGTTGTTGCCCAACTCCAACTGCACCAGGGCGTTTAGGCCCGACAGGGGACTCAGGTCGCTGATCCGGTTGTTACGGAAGTCTAAGTACGTGAGCACGCTTAGGCCCGACACGGGGCCCAGGTCGCTGATCAGGTTGCCGTTGGCAGAGAGAAAATTCAGGTTGGTCGCGTGCTCCAGTCCTGTCAGGTCCTCTATGGCGGGGTCCCAGTTCGGGCATTCTAGGTACGTTAGGGTTTCTTGGCTCCGCTTCAGTGACGGTAGCGTCCGGTTGCCGACCCCCGCCTAGACGACTGTTGATGCAAGTGAGGAGTGATTCATCGGGGATAGAGACTGGATCCGCCGGGTCGGCAAACGCCACCACCTGGCCTCCCCCTAGCATGAGCGCGGCCGCAGCGGTGACGCCAACTAGTGTCTTCTTCACGTCTGTCCCTCTCAGTTGAGCAGCAGCCGGTGCGCCGCAGGCTTAAACAGGAATCGTAACGCCGACGTTGCGATGAAGTCAGTCTTTGCTGAGCCGCACGGCGCTTCGACGGTGCTGGTCATGCTGTCCGCTGGCTCAACCCTTCTCGATGTCATCCAGCGTTATGAAGCAGGCAGTGTCAACCCAGACCGACAACCGTTCTTGATCCTGGTCGTAAGTGACCATCAGGTTGTCGTCCCTGTTGCTGGCCATGGTCCAGCTCTTGTGCGTCGCATCGTCGTGGACTCTAACAATGTTTCCAGGGGCAGTCAGCCCGGGGTAGTGCTCTTCCAAGACTGCCACCACCTGCTCAAACTGATCCTCGCTGACCTGGGCCGGCGCGGAGAACCTAAAGCTTGCGTACGTCCCTATCGGGCTTCCTGCGCGGCTGTTCGGGTTCCGGGGTCCGCATCCCCCAGCCCCCTTCTTGTCAAGCCTCCACGGCCCAGTCTGCTCCCAGGTCAAGCTGCTCATCGGGGCTGGGCGGGCGCCCTCCAATCCCGTAGCTCTGGTTCATCGGATTGGTTGTCACCCGGTCTTTGCCACTCACCTGAACCTTGTCCGCGTGCGCGCCTGACGCTGAGTCCCGTTCACTGGTGTCCAGGTCACCGTTTCCAGCCACGTCCCCGCACCCTGCCAAGCCAAAACCCAGTGTTGCGGCCAGCCCCACAATGTTGAGCAGTGGCTTCATGCGCGGGCGTGCCCCGACCGACCCGACCTTCGAAGATCTGGTCAAAACGACTCCCTCTTCACTGAGCTTCGAACGGCGACTCGCCCCGGTTGTAGGGGCTCCGTGCCGGTTGCAACGCTACCAGCGGCCGCGCGGTCTATTGTCGGGGTTGTGGCTGATAGTGGTGGGCAGGAGTCAACCCACCCGCCGGACAGGAGCAGCGTGACCACAAAAGGGACAGAAGCGCCAGCGCCGATCGCGCTTGTGCACGGCAAAGAGAAAACGCTGTCGGAGCGGGCTGTGAAAGGTTGGCTCTCAAAGCTGCGCCAGTTCGCGCCTGATGCTGACGAAAACCGAGCGGACGCCGAGCAGTACCGAAAAGGTGACCTGGCGACCCTGGTTTCCTCGTCCCTGTTTTCAGACGCCCAAATCCTGGTCGTCACTGGGGCAGAAAAAGCCTCGGACGACTTTATTGAGGACTTCGCGGAGTACGTGAAAAACCCGCTCCCCGACGTTTGGGTGGTCCTGCAGCACTACGGCGGAAACCGTGCGGGGAGGGTCCTGCGCGCCATCCGCGCTAAGGGGTACCCGGAGACGAAATGTGAGGAGCTGAAGGGCGCCAAAGGCCAGCAGCGGAAACTGGACCTGGTGTCAGCAGAAGTCAAAGATGCGGGCGGGACCATCGACCCCAGGGCCCTACAGGGGCTGGTCGCTGCCGCTGGAGAACATCTTGGGGAGCTTCTGGCTCTTGCCAGGCAGCTGGTAGAAGACAGTGAAGGGCACATCACCGAAGAAATCGTCCGGAGCTTCTTCCAAGGCCGCACCGAAACCACGCCTTTCGAGGCGGCCGATGCACTGGTCGAAGGGGACGGGAGTCGGGCAATCCTAAAAACCCGGCAGGCTTTGCTGTCCGGGGTTGAGCCCGTGGTTATGGTGTCAGTGCTTGCTCGAAAGTTTCGGGAGCTTGCGAAAGTTCGAATCCCGGGGATCACTGCAGCAGAGCTTTCAATGGCCCCCTGGGCAGCAACCAAAGCTAGGGAAAGCGGGCGCACATGGACTGATGAGTCCCTGTCGTTTGCGATCAGGCGTCTTGCCGATGCTGACATCGCTGTGAAAGGGGCTTCAAGGGACGCCCCCGGCGCTGTCGAACTCGCGGTTGCACAGATCTACCGGCACTACCGCGGCGTGTGAAAAGGCTTCCTGCCGGGCGGAGCTCTAGAACCCTGCCCGGCGGAAGGGTGCTACATCTGGTTGACGCGGGCTGCCAGCTTTGACTTGCGCTTGGCTGCCTGGTTCCTGTGGATAACGCCCTTAGAAACCGCAACGTCTAGCTTACGTGAGGCAATCCGCAGGTTTTCTTCGGCAAGTTCCTTGTCCCCGGCCTCGACCGCTTCACGGGTTTTGCGGACCAAAGTTTTCAGTTCTGACTTCACTGCCTGGTTGCGCACGCGACGCTTTTCGTTCGTCTTGTTGCGCTTGATCTGCGACTTAATGTTCGCCACTCAGACTCTCCTCATATCTATGTACGTGCAAAAAGCGGCCGACGAGGGGTGAGGCTTCACCGGGACTGGCGTGGGGCACCTGCAAACGGTTTACACCTGACACCACGCTCGACCGGGCGTGGAGTCCAAACGGCAAGCTTAGCAGTGGGTTCAAGGCGTCCGGACCGTGATTTGAAGAATGACCTGTGGCTTTTACCTCACAGACATCGGTGTGATCGCGGTCTACACCTTTTCAGCTGTACCCAAAGTCGTGGCAAGCTTGAAAGGCTAGAGAAAGTTGGAGGCCACTTGTCGAAATCCCAGCAGAGGGCGGTCGCGCGTCCTTTCCGTCCCGGTGACACCCCGGAAGCGAACCTGCGCAACTTCTCTATCATCGCGCACATAGACCACGGCAAGTCAACGCTGGCTGACCGCATGCTGCAGCTGACCGAAGTCGTTGAGTCCCGCGAAATGCGTTCGCAGTACCTGGACCGCATGGACATTGAGCGGGAGCGCGGGATCACCATCAAGAGTCAGGCTGTCCGCATGCCCTGGGAAGTGGATGGCGAAGAGTTCGTCCTGAACATGATAGACACCCCGGGACACGTTGACTTCACGTACGAGGTGTCGCGTTCCCTAGCCGCGTGCGAAGGTGCGGTCCTGCTGGTGGACGCGGCGCAGGGCATTGAAGCCCAAACGCTTGCCAACCTGTTCCTGGCCATGGAGTACGACCTAACGGTCATCCCTGTCCTGAACAAGATCGACCTGCCCGGCGCCCAACCGGACCGGTTCGCGGAAGAGATCGCATCACTTCTTGGCGTGGAACCCGATTCGATTCTTCGTGTTTCCGGCAAAACGGGGGAGGGCGTCCCAGAGCTGCTTGACCGCTTAGTTCGTGAGGTGCCGGCCCCAACGGGGAAACCGGATGGGGCGCCGAGGGCCGAGATCTTCGATTCCGTCTACGATCCCTACCGCGGCGTGATCACGTACATCCGCGTGGTTGACGGGCATTTCAGTGTCCGCGAACGGGTCAAAATGATGTCCTCGGGCGCAACATACGAGCTCCTCGAAATCGGGGTAATGTCGCCCGAACCACCCCCGACGGAAGGCCTTGGGGCGGGCGAGGTCGGCTACATGATCACGGGCGTAAAGGACGTCCGAAAGTCACGCGTCGGCGACACTGTGTCTACCGCGATCCACCCCGCAAATGAGCCGTTGCCGGGCTACCGCGACCCGCAGCCCATGGTTTTCTCTGGCATCTACCCGGTTGACGGCTCCGACTTCCCCGACCTGCGCGAGGCACTCACCAAGTTGCAACTGAACGACGCGGCCCTCAGTTTCGAACCTGAGACTTCCGTGGCTCTTGGCTTCGGGTTCCGCTGCGGTTTCCTAGGGTTGCTGCACCTTGAGATTGTTCGGGAACGCCTGGAGCGCGAGTTCAACCTGGACCTGATTGCGACCGCCCCGAACGTTGTTTACCAGGTGGAGTCCGAGGACGGCACGGTGACCCGCGTCGACAACCCCTCAGACTTCCCCGAGGGGAAGGTTGCAGAGGTCCGCGAACCGATTGTGAACGCAACGATCCTGACCCCCTCCGAATACATTGGGTCCGTGATGGAGCTCTGTCAGGATCGGCGCGGCACCATGCAGGGCATGGACTACCTTTCACCGGAACGCGTTGAGCTTCGCTACAAGCTCCCTCTTGCCGAAATCGTTTTTGACTTCTTTGACAACCTGAAGTCCAGGACTCGCGGCTACGCCTCGCTTGACTACCAGGACGCGGGCGACCAGGCGGCAGACCTTGTGAAGGTTGACGTTCTCCTCAACCAGGAGCAGGTTGACGCGTTCAGCGCCATCGTCCATAAGGACGCCGCCTACCCGTACGGGGTCCGGATGACAGAACGCCTCCGGAAACTGATTCCCAGGCAGCAGTTTGAGATCCCCGTGCAGGCAGCGATTGGTTCTCGCGTCATTGCCCGTGAGACCATCAAGGCGCTCCGCAAAGACATGCTGGCGAAGTGTTACGGCGGTGACATTTCCCGTAAGCGGAAGCTACTTGAGAAGCAGAAGGAAGGTAAGAAGCGGATGAAGTCGATCGGTCGTGTCGACGTCCCGCAAGAGGCCTTCATCGCCGCGCTTACCGCGGACGCCCCGACGGGGAAGAAGTGACTGAACCCAGGCCCGTCTTCCTGGCGCGAACCAAGTCGTTCACTCCGCGTTTCAGGGAACTGCGTCCCACTCTGGCCCGCAGCTTTGAGGAACACCGCGACAAGTTCGTCGTTGAGGTTCCCAGGGACGCCAGCCACACCGGGATTGATCCGGGCTACCGTTTCGACCCGGAAGAGGTCTTCGGGAGGCGCGCCGAACTGGTGATCGAGGTGGGTTCAGGACGAGGAGAACAGATCCTGGCCGCCGCGCAGGCCCACCCTGAGAAAGATTTTCTCGCGTTCGAGGTGTGGCTACCCGGCATTGCGCGCCTGGTCGCAGGAGCCGGAGAACTTGGCCTTACCAACGTGCGAGTTGTGGAAGCTGACGCCGCCCTGGCACTAAAGACCGCGTTCGCACCTGGCAGTGCCGGCGAGATTTGGACTTTCTTTCCCGACCCGTGGCGAAAAACCCGCCACCACAAGCGCAGGCTGGTTAGCCCGGAGTTTGCGGGTTCTGTCGCCAGGGCTCTGAAAGAGGGTGGGGTCTGGCGGATGGCAACGGACTGGGAAGACTATGCGGGGGGTATGCTTCGGGTCGTTTCGGACGCTACAGATCTGATCAACCCACATGCGGACGCAGGTGGCTTTGCGCCCAGGTTCGCCGGCCGGGTCGAAACCCACTTTGAGCAAAGGGCCAAGCAGGAAGGAAGGCCTGCCTGGGACCTGGAGGTCCGAAAGGTCACTCCCGGCTCTGGGAGCTGAGTGTGGGTGCACAGCCTGAGGGCTCTGCTTGGCCCAAAGACGGAGCGCTTCCCAGAAACCTGGTTGGCGAAGGGAAGACGCCACTAGTCGCTTACGTCCACGTTCCCTTCTGCACGGTCCGCTGCGGCTACTGCGACTTCAACACCTACACGAAAGACTTCGGGCCAGGTGCGAGCCTTTCCACCTACGCGGGTTCTGTGGTGCGGGAGATTTCCCGCTCCAAGAAGGTTCTGCAGGATGCGGGGCTTGTTTCCAGGCCCTTCTCCAGCGTCTTCTTCGGTGGCGGGACGCCCTCGCTCATGGCGCCGGAGGCCATCGCAGAGATCATGGACGCGCTTCGAGAGGCTCACGGCCTGACCCCCGGGGCTGAAGTCACCCTAGAAATGAACCCCGAGACGGCCGCAAGGGCTGCGATTCAAGGTTTCAGGGACGCGGGCGTGAACCGCCTTTCAATCGGGATGCAGTCCGCCAGCGGGCGCGTGCTTGACGTCCTTGACCGCAAGCACGATCCTGCCAAGGTGCCAGAGGCCCTAGACATGGCCAGGAAAGCGGGGCTTTCCACCTCACTGGACCTGATTTACGGTGCCCCAACCGAAATCATTGAAGACTGGCAGCAGAGCCTCGACACGGCGGTAGCGCTGGCCCCGGACCACCTGTCGGTCTACTCCCTAATTGTCGAGCCCGGAACGAAGATGGCGGCTCAAATAGGGCGCGGGGACCTGCCAGAAACCAACCCTGACTTGGACGCAGACAAGTACCGCCTGGCAGACGAAGTTCTGGGTAGGGCCGGTTACGAGTGGTACGAACTGTCCAACTTCGCCAAGGCCCCAAAGCATCGTTCCGTGCACAACCTTGCCTACTGGAAAAGCTGGGACTGGTGGGGTTTCGGTCCGGGCGCCCACTCGCACCTGGGGGACTTGCGGTGGTGGAACGTAAAACACCCGCTGGCGTACGCGGGGAGGTTGAAGGCGGGGGAGTCTCCAGGTTTTCAGGGGGAGCACCTGTCAGCCGAGGATCGGCAGGTTGAAACGGTCATGCTGGGGATCCGGACCCGGCAGGGCCTTTCCACACAGGTGGGCACCCGCCAGTCCCACGACAGACTTCTTGCTGAGGGACTTCTGGACCTCGCCAGGTACGAAGCGGGAGCCTTGGTCTTGACACTGAAGGGCAGACTACTCGCGGACCTAGTCACCAGGGTGCTGCTGGGTTGGGAATAGAGGGACTAGACACCACTATCTTGCACTCGCGCTAGTAGAGTGCCAGGTAGCATGCGGGGAGGGGAAATGTCGGCAACTACCAGGCGTATTCACGTGCTGAAGGCAATCGTGGTTGAGCACGTGCAGACAAGGGAGCCTGTCAGCTCCAGGGCGGTTGCTGAAGGCCACGTCAGCGGTGTTTCTTCCGCGACGATTCGCAGTGACATGGGCGCGCTTGAACGGCAGGGTCTAATCCGCCAACCCCACACCTCCGCGGGCAGGATCCCAACGGATGCGGGCTACCGCACGTACGTCGACCACCTCGACGTGCCCCTGGGCCTTGACGGGCGTAGGCAGGCACTAATCTTGGAAGCACTCCGGGAAGCGGCCGACACCGAAGAGGTCATGATGAGGGCCGCGTCGGTCCTTAGTTCCCTGACCGGACAGGCTGCGGTCGCGCAGTACCCGGACCTGTCGCTTTCTGGGATAAAACGAATCGAGCTTGTTGGCTTGGGGCCTGAGCGACTGCTGGTCCTGGTTGTTTCCACTTCGGGTCGGGTTGCTGAGCGCATCCTGGATTTCACTGGCCAGGAAGAAGCGGATGAGGCCGCGTTGCGTGACTTGTCGATGCGCCTTACCGAGGCCGCCCAAGACAAGGACCTGAGCGAAGCCAAAGCGGCGCTAGCGGGCGTGGTCGAAAAGCTCGCTCCACAGGTCCAGCGGTTGGCCAAGAGCGTTCAGGAAGCGCTACTCGACATTTTTCGTCCCTTGGAAGCGCCCCGAACCCTGACGGCTGGGGCCTCTAACTTGGCGCGGCCCACCACCGGGTTCTCTGACCCGTCAGCAGTGTTAGAAACGCTGGAAGAACAGCAGGAACTAGCCAGGATTCTCTGTCAGGTCCATTCCGGTCCCCTGGACGTTTCCATTGGCCAGGAAAACCTGAGTGAGCCCCTCTCAGAAGCCGCCGTGGTCTCTGGAACCTATTCGGGGGCGGGCGCGGGCTCGGTGCACGTCGGGATCGTGGGGCCGACTAGGATGGATTACTCACTTTCGCTGGCGGCGGTACAGGCTGTATCGAAGTGCCTGACAGAACTACTGTTGGGGAAGTCGGAGTCGCCAGATACTTCCGACTCGAAAACTAGGCCGTCGAAAGAAGGAACCGAGTGAGGGACTACTACGAGGTCCTGGGTGTTAGCCGCGATGCCAGCACGGAAGACATTCGCCGCGCCTACCGTAAGAAGGCCCGAGAGCTGCACCCGGACTACGCGGGCCCTGAGTCCGAGGAAGCTTTTAAAGAGCTTTCGGTTGCGTACGAAGTCTTGTCGGACCCTGAAAAACGCGAGCGTTACAACCTGGGTGGCTACAGCTCACCCTTGGGTGGCGCTCCCGGGGCGGGCACATTCGGGTTCGCGGACCTTTTTGATGCCATGTTCGGCGGCTCCAGTTTCAGCCCGTTCCAGGCGCCCGTGCGGGGCCGTCCAGGACGGGACTCTAAGGTTCGGGCGGACATCAGCCTTGAGGACGCGGTTTTTGGGGCGACGGAGCAGATTGTGCTCGACACCGCCGTCGCCTGCGGGACCTGCAAGGGCACGTGTGCCGCGCCGGGAACCTCACCAGAAACCTGCACTGTTTGCCAGGGCAGGGGACAGGTAACCAAGATCCAGTCCTCGCTGCTCGGTCAGATTCGCGTCGGCGTGCCCTGCACCAACTGTGGCGGGGTTGGGCAGACGATTCAGTATCCCTGTGAAGACTGCCGGGGGGAGGGCAGGGTTCGTGTCTCCAGGACCGTGTCGGTTGACATTCCGGCCGGGATCCAAGACGGTTCGCGCATCAAGCTCCGGGGTCAGGGTGAGGCCGGAGCTCGCGGTGGCGCTGACGGTGACCTGTACGTTGAAGTTCACATCAAGCCCGACCCGCTCTTCACGCGGCGAGGCTATGACCTTCACACGTCCATCACCGTCCCAATGACGACGGCCGCGCTGGGTGTTGTTTTCCCTCTTTCAACCTTCGACGGCGAAAAAGAAATCGTCATTCAGCCGGGGACCCAACCGGCGGAAGAAATCGTCTTGCGTGGGCTGGGGGTCACTAGGTTGGGAACAACAACCCGGGGTGACCTGTTTGTTCACGTCGACGTTGAAGTTCCGACAAAGCTTGATGACCGCTCCCGCGAACTGTTGGAAGAACTTGCGAAGCACCGCGGTGAGGACACCGGCGACAGGCCACCCGCGAAGCACGGAATGTTCAGCAGGCTCCGCGACGCGCTCGGCGCCTAAGGAAGTCGTGAGCGCGCCGGTTTTTGTTGCAAGGTCCGCTGGCCGGGAAGGGCAGCAGGTCCCTCTTGCCCAGCTCGTTTCTGGGGACCGGGTCCTGGTTGGAGGCCCGGAGGGGGCTCACGGCGCGCGTGCTATGCGGCTGATGCCAGGGGAGTTCGCAGACCTGGTTGATGGGGAAGGCTTTCGGCTTTCTTGTGAAGTGGCCTCCACCAACAGGGAGCGTGGGGAAGTCGAGTTCAAGGTCTTAAAGGCTCGGCAGGAGCCGCTAAGAAGACCCGAGCTCACCCTTGTCCAAGCTCTTGCTAAAGGTGGCAGGGACGAGCTTGCCGTCCAAAGCGCGACCGAACTCGGCGTGGACCACGTAGTTCCCTGGCAAGCTGACCGCAGCGTTGTTCGCTGGCAGCCCGCTAAAAGGACGAAAGCGATGTCGAAGTGGGAAGCAGCCCTGCTCTCTGCCGCGAAACAGTCCAGGCGAGCCTCCATCCCCAAACTGTCGGGCCTGCTCGACACCCCCGCACTGGTGGAAGAAGTTCGCAGGTGGGTCTCGGACGGTCAGCTAGTCCTTGTCTGCCACGAACAGGTGAGCGAATCTCTCAGGCAAGCTGTGGAAGCCAGTGGGGACCCCAAGGGTGGAGTCACCGTCATTGTTGGGCCCGAAGGGGGAATCAGCGATAGCGAGCTCGCGGCACTTCGGGAAGCTGGCGGAACGCCTGTCCTGCTTGGCCCCGAGGTTCTTCGTAGCTCTAGCGCAGGCCCGGCAGCCCTGGTTGCGCTCAACCTTCTGCTGGGGCGCTGGTGAAGGCGCCCGGAAGGCTACGCTCGGCTGAGGGTCGTAGACTTGGGGAAAACCCCACCGGCTTGAGCGGAGAACATGACGCAAGGTAGCGAACAGACGCTGACCCGTTCCTTCGCGATCCCAGAGAGCGTTGACCTGATCTCAATCCTGGGGCCAGCCGACAACATTGTGCGGGTCCTTGAAAAAGGGTTCCCAGGCGTTTCTATCCTGATCAACGGCCGCACCCTGTCGATCGCTGGAACCTCGGCGCAGGTGACGACGGTTAAGTCGATCCTGCGCGAGCTGGTGCGCTTAGCAAAGTCAGGTTCCCCCCTGGATGCGGACGGCGTCAAACATGCGGTCGACCTGCTAACCAAGACGCCGACCCAGGCGGCACTTCCCGGCGTTGCTTCCCACGTAGGAGCCATTGCTGCGGGGCACGGTAAAGCCGTTCGGGCGAAGACCCCCGGGCAGCAGGACTACATGGACTCACTGGTTCGAACGCAGATCACGTTCGCGATCGGTCCGGCAGGCACTGGGAAAACGTACCTGGCAATGGCACAGGCTGTGGGCGACCTTCTGTCTGGGAAAGTTCGCCGCCTGATCCTGACGCGGCCCGCGGTTGAGGCTGGGGAGAACCTCGGTTTCCTACCCGGTTCACTCAGTGACAAGATCGACCCCTACCTCCGTCCCCTCTACGACGCTTTGCAGGACCTATTAGAGGAAGGGGCTCTACCGGGCCTGATGGAGTCTGGGGCAGTGGAAGTCGCACCCCTTGCCTACATGCGCGGCCGCACGCTGAACAACTCTTACGTGATCGTTGACGAAGCCCAAAACACGACGGCAGCCCAAATGAAGATGCTACTGACTCGCCTGGGTGAAGGCTCCCGCATGGCAGTAACAGGCGACGTCACCCAGGTCGACCTTGGCGCCGGTCAACGTTCAGGACTGGTTCAGGCCGAACAGATCTTGCAGGGCATCGACGGAATCTCTTTCCAGTACCTAACCAGCGCGGACGTGGTCCGCACCCGGCTGGTCGCCGACATCGTTGACGCTTACAGTGACTGGGAGCTACGTCATCCCAAGACGGAAGGACGCCGATACTAGTGACCGTCGAAGTGATCAATGAGACGACCCACAGGGTCGACGCGGAAGAGTTTGCACTGCTTGCCGAGTTCGTCCTGCACCAGATGCACGTCAGTCCCGCCGCGGAGCTTTGCATCCTGTTCGTGGACACCGAGGCCATGACCCGCTTGCACCAGCAGTGGATGGACCTTCCCGGGCCAACCGATGTCATGAGCTTCCCCATGGACGAGCTCAGGCCGGGAACGCCTGGAGCCCCTAGCAAGGCGGGGATGCTGGGCGACATAGTGATCTGCCCCCAGGTTGCAGAAAAGCAAGCACTTGAGGCTGGGCACTCCTCTGAAGAAGAGATGCTGCTTCTGGCGACCCACGGGATTTTGCACCTGCTTGGCTACGACCACGCGGAAAGTGAAGAGGAGCAGGTGATGTTCGCCCTGCAAAGGAAGCTGCTCCTGACGTTCCTTGCAGGCCGATAAATGCCTGTTTCTCTTGACGTCCCGCCCCTGATGGTAGCGCTAGCAGCGCTCCTTGGGACCTTACTGATTGCCACCGGCACGTGGCTCAGCGCGGTTGATATCTCCCTATCCCGAATGACTCTGGCGTTCGCCGAAGACCTGGAGGAAGACGGACGCCGCGGAGCTCCCGTACTTGCGGAAGCACTTCGTCTTCGCCGTGGCACGGCCCTAAAGCTCCTGGTCCCACGCGCCATCGCGCTATCGCTAGGCGCGGTCTTGGTAGCCGTCCCTGCCTTCATGTTGTTCACAAGTCTTGAGTGGATGTGGTGGGCTTCCCTGCTTCTGGCGCTCATGGTTGTAGCGGCCTTGGAGGGCGGCGCACTGCTAGCCCTAGCCTGGCTTCTTGGCGGTGACCGCTACGTGTCTATCGCGCTGCTGGGTGCGCCCTTGGCCCGCGGTCTTCTGACGCGGGGAGCAGACCACCAGAACGCTTGGCTCTCGGAAGGTTCTTTAGGTACCCCAGCGCGCCTAGCGATGATTGAGGAACTTCACGAACTGGTCGATGAAGTGTCCGAGGGCGAGCTGCCTTCGCTCGACAAGGAGGACCGCGAAATTTTGCGTTCCGTCTTTGAGCTTGGGTCAACAAGGGTGGGTGAGGTCATGGTGCCACGCACCATGATGGTCGTCGTGAAGGGGGACTCCACACCTGGTGAGGCCATAGACCTTTTCCTTCAGTCCGGGTTCTCCAGGCTCCCCGTCATCGGTAAGAACACGGACGATGTCCTGGGGGTCCTCTATCTGAAGGACGTGGTTCGCCGGCTGTACGACCCCCACCTGCAAAGCGATGTTGCTGTTTCCGACATGATGCGACCCGCGTT
>CAYFRQ010000033.1:0-16551 GCA_964345615.1 uncultured Actinomyces sp.
CCCCGGGTGGCTGTTAGCCACCACTGCGCCCTGTGGAGCCCGGACGTTCCTCAGCGCCAACTCTCGTTTTTGCCGCGGCCGTCTGGCCAACTCACTCGGTTCCATTCTAAAACGGGGACCCCTCCCCGCGGAAGAGAAAGGATCCAAGTCACTTAGGGGCACGCGCCCGAGGACAAAAACGCCCGATCCCTAACAGGAAAGAAGAAGATTCGTGTCAGTCGGAAGAGCGAGGCCCCAAGTCACTGCGGGAGAGCGACCCTTCAGAACCCGATCTTGCAGGAGCACTCCGAAAGGCTCCGACCAAGTCACTTAGGGACACGCACCACCAGGAAGCCAGTCTCTTCGCTTACCCAGAGCTCATCTTCAGGGGCCGCGGAGGCTCGATCCCGTTCATCCCTTGCGAGGGAGACCGGGGAGTTCACCAGTGAGCCCTCCCTGAGCTGCAAGACCACAACGGGACCCTGGCGTTCACGAAGGCGGTCGTATTCTTCGACAACCTCATCAGGCAACGCTTCCCGGAGCTCAGCAACCCGCTGTGCGGTCGCGTCACGTTCTGAAATAGGTCCCTGGAGTTCCGTGTCCAGCTGAGCAAGCGTCTGGGTTTCATCCTCGCGAAGTGCCTCAACCTGGCTCCTGGCGCCCGCAACCCTCTGCTCGGCGGCTTCCACAGCTTCCATCAGCTCTAGAAGCTCACCTTCCAGCTGGTCCTGACGGGCGCTGATCTGCAAGATCTCATGTTCCACAGCGCTCATGTCCCGAACGCCGACCTTGCCGCTATCAAGCCGCCCTTGTTGCAAGTCTTTGCGGGCCCGGACGCGGGCAATCTGCTCTTCAAGAGCATCGATCTTGGCGCCGGCGTCCTGCAACTGCGTGGTCTGTCCCACGATGAAACGCTCCAGGTCAGCCGCCCGTCCTTCCAGCTCCGCAAGCTTCACGCGCAACGGGTGGTTCTTCATTCCGTGGGCGAGCCTGCCGAGTTGCAGATCCGCCTGCTGTAGCTCCAGTAGCTGTTGCTGTTCCTCAGGACTTGCTTTCACGCTATCTACCCTTTCGTGTCCAAATGCAGAGCCCAGGGCTCAGTGACCAGTGTGGAGACCTCTACCTCGAGGGGCTCCCCTTCCGCGTTTGCTTTGTCTAGCAGCCTTTTGGCCAGGACCGGTAGCCACGGCCATTCTGTCGCCCAATGCGAACCGCAGACTAGGCCAGGCCCGTGGTCCTCCAGGTGCTCGGTTGAGGGATGATGGCGTAAGTCAGCGGTCACATAGGCGTGGACTCCAGCCTGAGAAGCCGCCTTCAAAAAAGAGTCTCCCGACCCACCCGAAACGGCCACTCGCTCCACTGGCGCTGCCAGGTTCCCTCCGACCAGGACACCCGTTGGGCCAGCCGGAAGCCTGTCCGCCACCAGTTCCCCAAATTCCTGTAGCGACAACGGCTCCGGGAGCGTCCCTACCCTTCCGTAACCCCAGTCAAGACGGTCAGGGTGCGCTTCAAGAAACGTCTGGTCCTGTAATCCCAGCAGGTTCGCAAGCGAGGTCGCCACCCCCAACGGAGTCACGTCAGCGTTCGTGTGAGCGTTGAAGAGCGCAATGTCATTCCTGATGAGTTCGCTGACCAAGTGACCTTTGGCGTCATCATCACTGACGAAAGATGTTCCCCTCAGGAAAAGGGGGTGGTGAGTGATGAGCATGTCCGTGCGGGTTCTAAGGGCCTGCTCTAAGACCTCTTGGACAGGGTCAACTGCCAACAAGACCTTCTGGACGGGAGCATTCCGCCGCCCCGCTATCAGACCGACCCGGTCCCAGTCGGCCGCGGCCTGCGGCGGATACCAACTGTCCATCCATTCCGCCAGATCCCCCACTGTGAGCCCCAAGTCGCCTCCCGCAAATAGCAAACCACAAACCACGGACAACAAGCCACGGACTGCAGACCACAGACTGCAGACCAGACCACAGACTGCAAACTGCAAACTGCAAACAACAAGCAGCAGAACACGAACCGCAGGCAGCAGACCGCAGATGCTAGGTTGCCCTGCCCGTTAGGCTACCCTGGCGTGCCGTTCAGCACCGCCTGTGTGATCCTGCGAAGCGCGTCCAGCCCATCTAGGGAAAGCAGTGACTCCAAGTGACCCTGGACGGACGCCACACCGGGCCCGCCTAGCGCGTAGACGATGTCTGTTTCCGGCTCAGCTTGAATCGCCAGGTCTAGGTCGGGGGTCAGCTCCCCTTCCTTACCTTTCGCAGCAAACGTGTTGTAGTAACCCACCAGCGCAGGCTCACCAAAAAGCTGAGTCTTCACGGGTTCCCCCTGGCGGGGAGTTGGCAGGCTCTCGATTGGCAGCCCCGCAAGTGCCGCTAGAAGCTGGTGGCTGTAAGCCACCGCGATCATTGGTTTCCCACTAGCCAAACGCGACTCGATGAGCGCGCTCACCCGCACAGCTTTGGGGTCGCTAGCGTCGGTCGGGTCGCCGGGTCCGGGCCCGAAAACCACCAGGTCTGGCTCCTCAACCCGTAGAGTCAGGTCCCATGGCTGCACAGCGACCGAAAGTCCTAGGTGGCGTAGCTGGTGAGCGAGCATGCCACTGAAGTCGTCCCCGCAGTCCAGAACGACAGCGCGGACAGGCTCCTGGGTGATGGGCGCCTGCTCACCCTGCTGGTCCCGCCAAAACGGCGCTAGGTCCCGGTTGCGTTCTTCCAAGGCTCGTTGCACTGCTGGAATCTCAGCGATCTGACTGTGGTGAGCTCCCCCAGCAGTCGGCGATTGTTCCAGTAGCCCCATTGCCGTCAGCACACCGGAGGCCTTCACTCGCGTTTCTAAAGCCTCACCTTCCGGGGTTGAACGACGAACCAGCGTGGCTCCCGCGCTCACCTTCACTTCCCCACCGGGGTTAATCTCCGCGGTGCGGATCAGGATTGGGGCATCGAGTTCATACCCGGACTCACCCCTGTGGAAGCGAGCAAGAACCCCGGAGTAGTACCCCCTCCCGCTCGGTTCGTACTGCGCTATTACCGTGCATGCGCTCCCCATCGGCGACCCGGTGACTGTCGGTGCGAACATTGTCAGGCGAAGCACTTCGCGCGGGTCCAGGTTCGAGTCCCCTTCAAGCAAATACTCAGTATGGGTGACCCTGGACATTGGCTTCAGGAAGGGGCCCGTCATCACCCCGCCACCCGGGCAGACCGCGCTCATCATCTTGAGCTCCTCATCCACCACCATCACCAGCTCTTCGCTTTCTTTCCTGTCCTCTATGAAAGCAACCAGCTCCGCTTCGCTGCTTGGCATGCCGCCATGGCGGAAAGTGCCAGAGATCGGGTTCATCATGACCCTGCCGCCGCGGGCGGAAACGTGGCGTTCGGGCGAGGCACCAACCAAACACACCTGGTCCGTGATGAAAGCAAACGTCCAGTAGGCACCCCGCTCGCCTTGGAGCAGGGCACGCAGCCACACTAAAGCGGCGAGCCGGGAAGGCCCCTCAACCTTCGCCTGGTAGTCCCTGCGGATCACAAAGTTCGCGCCGCTTCCAGACCCGATTTCGTCTTCAATGATGCGTCCGACCGTCGCGGCGTATTCTTCGTCCGAGGTGTCGAACCCCAGATCCTGGGCAACCACAGGTCCACGGGGCAACAGCTGCAAGAGTTCCTGCAACGGGACCTCCCAACTGAGGTCCGACTCCAGGTAGAGCAGCTCGGCGTCATCGAGTAGCGCGTCAAACCCGCGCTCGCGGATCTGGTGGTACGGAAGCGCTGCGATCACGTCTTTTGCATGCAGGGGGATCTGGTTCACCGAGGTGGCGGCACTGACAGCTCCTGTGTAAACACGCACAATGTCGGCGTCCTGTTCTCGGATTAGGACAAGGGGATCAGTGGAGCCCGGGCTCAGGATGCGGGCGAGGTCCGGTGGCAGTGGGCGTTCGGGTTGCATAGAGGGCCCCTTTCAGTTTCAACTCGGCCGGTTTGGGTCGGCCAGTTTGAGTCGGCCAGTTTCAGATCAGCCAGTTTCGGATCAGCTCAGAGTAGCGGCAGGCGCGGCCCCACGAACAGAGCGACCACGAACGCGCCGTTCATCCACAAGGCGGATGGCCACGTCTTTCCACAGCCACCGGGAGATCTCTCTACGAAGCGGCGTGAGCGGGCTAAAACTGTCAGGCACTAACGCACAAAGACAGGAAGGATCGAACGTGGGAACCGAAGCAGGAATAACCCAGGTAAGAGTGGCCGAAGCAGGAATCGCCGAAGCAGGCATTGGGACGTTGCCGTCTCTAGCCCCGAAAGCATTGACCGTGGTGGGCGCCGACGGGAAGGTGCGTCCCAGCTGGGTCGGCACCGACAAGCTCCTTGTCGACTACTACGACTTGGAGTGGGGAGACCCGATAGTGGACGAACAAGCAATGTTTGAGTTGCTTTCGCTGCTGGCCTTCCAGGCTGGCCTGCGCTGGAGATCAATCCTGCGCCGCAGAGCAGACCTGAAGAAGGCACTGGCTGGGTTCGACCCGGATGAGCTTGCAACGTGGGGTCCGGAGCAACTCGAAGCGCTGGTCGAAAACCCGAAAGTTATTCGAAATCGGCGGAAACTGTCCGCCATCTTGCAGAACGCAACGGCCACTGTTCGGCTCAGGTCCCAGGGAGGGCTGGTGGCGGTCATCTGGGAGCATCAGCCGGACGCGTGCCCTGAGTTCTCCCCATCCGGGGAACTGCCGGATTCGACCGAGGAATCCGCGCGGCTAGCCAAGACACTCAAAGAGCATGGCTTCTCTGCAGTCGGGCCGAAAAGCTGTTTCGCGCTCATGCAAAGTGCGGGCGTAGTCGACACGAACCCACCTAACGCTTTCAAGCGTGGCAGCAGCGGGCTTTGGGACCAAGACGGCAACCGGGTCCGCTCTCCCTTGGAAACGCCTCTTGCAAGCTGACAGCCCACGCAAACTGACTGAGCGACGAGCCCCAAGTAGTCTTGGCGGAAGCACAGTGCTTTCGGTAGCAAGGCTTTTGGAAACAGCTCTAGGAAGCAAAGCACTGTTTTGGTTCAGGGCTTCGAAGCGGAGAGTCAAGTGACATTCAACCGGAACGTAAACATTTCAGGCAACCGCGTAAAGACAGGCGCCGGCCGAAGAACGGGGATGGCGTTCGGCGGCCTCAGCGGAATCGGCCTGCTGTTTTACCTGGGCCTGGCACTGTTCACCGGAGACGTCACACCTCTGATCGGCGCCGGCCTGGCGTCAGCCGGGCAGGGCCAACACCAGCCTGCTGACGGGTCTGGAAGCCTAGAACACTGCCTGACCGGGGCCGACGCCAACGAGTTTGTTGACTGCCGGATGCAAGCCACAGCCTATTCACTCGACGCGTACTGGTCGGAAACCCTGCCTGCCCAGGCTGCAACCGAATACATTCCGCCCGACATGGTCCTGTTCCAGGGCAGCGTGTCAACAGCGTGCGGAGCAGCCACGTCTGCAGTTGGGCCCTTCTACTGCCCCGCCGACCAGACCGTCTACCTGGACACTTCGTTTTTCGATGAGCTGACCAACCAGTACGGCGCTGACGGTGGCGCTCTAGCTGAGCTTTACGTTGTGGCACACGAGTTCGGGCACCACATCCAAAACGAGCTCGGCACCATGAGAAAAGAGGACGCAACGGGCTCCGGGACTGCCTCGGGTTCAGTGCGTCTTGAGCTACAGGCCGACTGCTACGCGGGAATGTGGGTGCAAGGCGCCTCGAGTTCCTATGACCAAAACGGTGTGGCCTACCTGCAGGAACCAACCCAAGCTGAGATCGCCAGTGCCCTTTCCGCAGCCGCCGCCGTCGGGGATGACCACATCCAAGAGACCTTCCAGGGGACCGTCAACCCCCACACCTGGACTCACGGTTCCAGTGAGCAACGTCAGAAGTGGTTCACGATCGGAATGCTGCAGGGTTCGCTGGAGGCCTGCAACACGTTTGCCGTGCCCGCGGACGGCCTGTAACAGGGCCTGTGAGACGACCTGTACTGGACCCTAGTTCCACTGGCTCAGCTTGCTTAGGAACCGCTGCAAACTAGGTGACTTCGGGGAAGCGAAAAGTTCCTGGCTATCCCCATATTCCTGGACCACTCCCTGACTCAGGAACATTACTTTCGCGCAGGCCTTGCGGGCGAACCCCATTTCGTGGGTGACGATAATGAGTCGGGTCCCCTCCGCCGCCAGCGATGCAATCAGATCCAAGACCTCCGCTGTGTACTCGGGGTCTAGGGCACTGGTTGGCTCGTCTAGAAGCAGCAGCTTCGGCCCGGGCGCAACAGCCCTGGCAATCGCGACCCGCTGCTTTTCTCCCCCTGACAGCTGGCCCGGGTGCTTTTCTGCCTCACCAAGCAGACCGAAACGTTCCAGCAGACTCATTGCGCGGACTTGAGCCTCCTGCTGCCCCACTCCGTGAACAACGCGAAGTGGCAAAGCAATGTTCTCCATCGCGTTCAAGTGGTCGAACAGCCCCGAATGTTGGAAGACAAAACCAAGCCCTGCCCTGTAGGCAGGTAGGGTCCGCGCGCGATACTCGACAGGCCTGCCGTCCACGGTGACAGTTCCCGCGCTGGGTTGCTCTAGGCCTCCGATGATGCGAAGTAGCGTCGATTTCCCGCCACCTGAAGGGCCGATGACGGCAAGCGTCGAAACCTGGTCGTCGAAGTTGATGCCTTTCAGCACCTGCTGGCTTCCAAAGGACTTCTTCAGGTCCGTCAGCTCAATGCGCATAGTCAAACCTGCGTTCAAAGTAAGAGCTGACCAGCATCAGCGGCAGGGTCAGGCAAAGGTACAGGATCCCAAGGAAGATGTAACCGCCGAAGAAGTTGTAGTTGGTCGCAGTGATCTCCCGAATGGTCTGCGTGATCTCAATGATCGCAATCACCGAAAGCAGCGAGGAGTCTTTGATGAGGGACGCCAGCTGCCCCGTCAGCGCAGGCAGAGTCCTTGCAACCATCTGGGGCACAACGACATAGCGGGCTTTCTGCGCCCGCGTGAACCCAACCGCGTCAGCTGCATCAAGCTGTTCTCTATCCAGACTGGAGGCGGACCCACGGATGATTTCAGCAACGTAAGAGCCCGTGAAGATCGAAAGGATCAGGATCCCCGCAACCGTCTTGTTGTTCACTCCCCACGCCGTTCCGATGATGTAGTAGAACAGGTAGATCTGGACCAGCAGGGGCGTTCCCCTAATGATCTTTACGTAAAAGTCCGCCAGGTAGCGCAGCGGCAAGATCCTCGATTCAGCCATCAGCGCCACGGGGATCCCGATCGCGGTTGAGAGGACGACGGAGGCCGCACAGATCTCCAGCGTCATCACGAACCCGTCAACGATCCGGGTGCGGTACTCAGGGACGAAACTGAAGTCCAGACCGACTCCGGCCCCAAGCAGGGACACCCAGAACACTGCGACGACAACAACTACGACCAGCAGATAGTTGAGAGTGACCTTCCAGGCCGGGGTTTTTCGCCCAGCCTGCGCCACGAACCAGCTGGTCAGCTGACGTTGAAGAACCACGTGAATCCAAGGTCGTCAAACGCCTGCTTCTCCTCCGCCAAGTGCTTTTGCGTGAGCCGTTCAAACCCGCCGTCTTCCGCGTAGTCGTGGATGAACTGGTTCAGCTGTTCGCGAAGCTCATCATGGCCTTTCGCGACCGCTATCCCCCAGTACTCAACCTCCTGGAAAGGAACGAAGACGGCTTCGGTCGTCTCGGGATTTCTAGCCTGGTTGCGGTAGATGGTCAGCTGGTCGTACAGGAAGCCGTCAGCTTTCCCCTGCACAACTTCTGTCACGCATGCGCTCTCATCCGCCAGTCGCACGATCTCAGCTTCCGGCAGGTTTTTCGTCGCGAAAACGTCCCCCGTGGACCCGGTCTTTACCGCAACTTTCATGCCCGGAGCATTCAGGTCCTCAACGGAAGCGATACCCGAATCCGAGTTCGCCAAGATTGCCAGTTGCGCCTCCGCGTACGGATCCGTGAAGTCGACGGAAGTCTCCCGTTCCTCTGTGATCGTCATCGAAGACATGACGGCGTCCGCCTTACCCGACTGGAGTTTCGGGATCAGGCCGTCGAAAGACGTGTTGTCGATGACCAGGTCGTAGCCGTAGGCCTTCGCGAAGTCCTCCATGAAGTCAACACTGACTCCCTCGGGATCCCCCGCCTGATTCTTCGTCTCAAACGGCGGGTACGCCAGCTCCATCGCAACCACAAGGGGTTTCCCCGCGTCCGACTCTTCTGCTGAGTCGCTCCCGCACCCGGTAATCCCCGTGGCGAGCACTGCCACCGCGCCCAGCAGGGCAAGCCTCCGTGCCTTCATTCTTCACTCCCACCCCTGGACTTGAGCAACTGAAAAACAGCTAGCCGCCCACTGGTCAACCTTAGGGGCTGACGCAACTGGGCGGCTAGGCACGTTTGGAGCCTGGGCGGGACTAGCTGTCCTGCGTGGAGTTTTCTTCCATCATTTCTTCCAGGAGTTCCTGGTCTTCAAGCAGGTCGCGGTCCGGGACGTGTCGGCGTTCCCGCAAGCGTTCCCCGCGGGGTCCGTCACTTTCCTCGAAACGCTCAATCACGCGCTCGTCACGGTGCATCCCACCCCGACCTGACCGGTCCGTTTGCACGTCCATTTCCTCGGTTATCGAGGTTCTGGGTCCACGCGGGTCAAAGTCACCCCGGCCATGCGAGAAGCCCGCGATCCCAACAATCAGTGCCAGCACCGCAAGCGACGTACCCACGATCCCCAGCACGAAGGCGGCGTTCACCTTCTTCCGGGAGGGCGGCGGCTTCTGCTTGCCCGACTCCGCGGCCGCAGGCGCTTTCGTTTTTGAGGCCGGCTCGGAGGGGATCGGCTTAGCGTCCGCAGCGGTTTCAGCGACCGGAGTTGCACCGGATTCCTCAGCCTGTACCTCAAGGACCTCCGTTACTTCCGTCTGCTCGACTCCTTCTAGTTCTTCGATCTTGCTCTCAACGTCTTTCCTGTATTCGTCTTCGTTCACGACTACCTTCTTCCTGAGTAGAAAACTTGGACTGGTAACCACGCTAAGGAGGTGTCTCCAAGAAACCTCCAAGAAAAACGGGCACTAAGACTCAAGGCTCTGAAAACGCGCACCTAGCCGATACTGGGAGAGTGAACACCGAAGGTTTGCCCACGTTGCTGTTTGTTGAGGACGAGCCGGATGCTGCCGCGATTGCCGTCGAAGTCCTCAGCTCCGACTACCGCGTGACCCACGTGAAGACGGGCGAGGAAGCCCTGCGGCTCGCCCTACGGAGCCCCTTCGACCTGATGCTGTTCGACCGTCGGTTGCCTGGCATCAGCGGCACTGAACTTGTGAGTAAGGTCCGCCGGGCAGGCCTACAAACCCCAATCCTGCTTCTCACAGCTCTGGGCTCCGTGTCCGACAGGGTTGAGGGCCTTGACGGCGGGGCAAACGACTACCTTGTGAAACCCTTCGACTTTGAAGAACTGAAAGCTCGGTTGCGTGCCCTGCTACGCGGGTACCGTACCCAGACCGGGCGCCGCGACATCGCAGAATGGACTTTCGTTCCCCAGAACTCGAGCCTGGTGGGTCCCTACGGGG
The DNA here is from genome assembly GCA_964345615.1 of uncultured Actinomyces sp. Lineage (GTDB taxonomy): Bacteria > Actinomycetota > Actinomycetes > Actinomycetales > Actinomycetaceae > Scrofimicrobium. The sequence continues at coordinate 9,558 of CAYFRQ010000033.1, forward strand.
AACTGGTTGACCTCACCGAAACCGAAGCAAGACTCCTAGAAACACTCACTTCCAGCCCGGGCCATGTTTTCAGCCGCCAGGAACTGCTGTCCGCGTGTTTCCCGCCAGGCTCCTCCCCCGCCACCGTCGACTCTTACATCCACTACATCCGCAAAAAGACCGAACCCGACTTGATCCGGACTGTGCGCGCTCGCGGCTACCAGGTTGGCGGGCAGGGCTGATGACTGCCAACAAGGGCCGCGTCAAGAGGGAGCAGGCCCCGGGAAGCAGAGCCCCACTCAGGGTCGCGTTCGCAGTTGCGGGAGCCTCAGCAGCTACGATCTTGACCCTGCTGCTGGTAGTCCTGACGTTTGTTTGGCGGGCTTCAAGAGCGGTTCCAGAGCATTTCGGGACGCCGGGGCGCGGAAGGCACAATCGCTGGCAAGACCGCGTCGTCGACCTGGGCGATTTGCTTCCCCTACTGCTACTGATGGCCATTGCGTCGGTCATCTTTGTTGCGGTGATCGCCTGGTGGTCAACCAGAAGGGCGAATGAGCCCCTTGAACGCGCCCTTGAGATTCAGAAAGCGTTCGTTGCCGACGCCTCACACGAACTGCGCACTCCCCTTACCACCCTCAACAGCAGGATTCAGCTTGCCCAGCACAGAGAGTCCCAGGGCGGGGACGTCAGCGGCGCCCTGGAAGACCTCCGTGAGGACGCGCGTGCCATGGACCTAGTCCTGTCAGACCTGCTTGTTGCCGCCGAACTCGCCCAGGTGACGGATCAGGTCCAAACGTGTAGCGCGACAGGTGCAGCCCAGGCAGCGCTGCGCCTGATGTCGCCCACAGCAGAGAAGGGGCAGGTCAGCCTGGTTTTAGAGAGCGTCCCAGGCCTGTGGGTAAAGGCAGATCAGACGCCGGTAACGCGCGCCCTGGTCGCACTGCTTGACAACGCGGTGCGACACAGCCCGGAAGGCGGCGTGGTCTCCCTACGGGTCACAGGCGGAGCCCCGGGGACGGTCTGCTTCAGAGTGAGCGATCAGGGGCCCGGCATCGAGGGCGTCGACCCGGAAGCGCTCTTTGCCCGGTTTGCACGAGGACGCGCGCCCGGCAGCACCCAAAACTTTGGGTTGGGCCTAGCCCTGGTACGGGACGTCGCCACGCGCTTCTCAGGAACCGTCTCGCTCGAGAGCTCTACCCCAGCCGCCGCCACCTTCTTGCTGACCTTGCCCGCCGCCCCGAGCCCCAAACCTGAAGCCCAACCGCCGCTTTAAGCGACTGGCTGGCCGGCTTCGTCGTGGGTCTCCACCCAGTCCAGAGTGTCCTTCAGGGTATGTCGGAACTCCCTACTGGTGTAACCCAGCTCTTTCCTGGCCCTTGCTGAATAAAAGTTCCCGGGCTCACCCAGGACCTTGAGCGAATAGCTGGTGACAATAGGCGCGGTCCCACGCCTCTTCGAAATGAACTCTGCAAGCGGCGCAAAAACTCTCAGCGACCAGAGCGGCAACTTCGGCGGGGCCTGGCGCCCTTTCGCGTTCGCAACAGCCGCAACCATCTTGGCGACCGGCCAGTACGCCCCAGACAGGATATAGGTCCGCCCGTTTTGGCCAAACTCGGCGGCCGCAATGATCCCAGCTGAAACGTCCCTGACGTCAACGAAGTCATACCCGCCGCCAACTGAAACAGGAAGCGCGCCCGAGGCAACGTCACGGACCATCCGGGTCAGGTGCGTGTCCGCGTAGTCGTTAGGCCCGATCATCCCTGTCGGCAAAACGACCACCCGCCAGATGTCGTTTGCTTCCAGAACCAGCCGCGTCGCCTCGCTCTTCGTCTTCGAGTACTCGCCATCCATCTGCTCCGCGTCATACTGCTCGGGCGAGTCCATCTCAGTGACGACGCCCTCGGAAGGCGACAGAGCGTGGATGCTTGACACGTACACAAGCCGCGCAACTCCCTGGGTACGGCAAGACTCAATCACGTTTTCTATTCCCGTAACGTTCGTGTCGTAGACGGCGGGTGAAACGGACGAGGCAATGGAGACTATCCCCGCACAGTGCACCACCCAGGTCGGCCGTTCACCATCCGGCGTAAAGGCCCGCTCCACAGAAGCTAGGTCCCGCACGTCTGTCTGCACCACCTCCACGCCCAGGCCTTCTAGTGCCGGCGGCACGTGGTCTTCAAACACAGCGGCTCTCACCTTGGCGCCCTGGGCCAGTAGCAATCGGATCAGGTTGTTGCCTAGGAAGCCCCCGGCTCCCGTGACCACCCACAGTGGTTCCCTTACGCCCATTTCCTTGCCCCCTTGCAAACTCGAAACGCGCGGCCAAACCCACGCGCGTCCTATTCCTCAGTTTGGCACGTCCCCCTTAGAGCCACCTGAGAAATCGAGGGCTGCGCTGACCAGAATTAGGACCTTGATTGGCGCCTCCCCCCGGATTAGGCAACCATTGTGACCAGTGAGTCCGCCTGGGCCCCAGAACAACCAGCAGAACCAACGAAAGGCAACGATGCGCATCTTAGTAACCAGTTCAAGGAACCCCTTCGCCCTTGACCTGATTCGCAAGCTTGGGAGCACCGGACACACCGTGTTCGCCGCCGACACGTACGGCGGTGCCATGGGCAACCACTCAAAGTACGCGGAAGGACGCACCGTCTACGCTTCACCAACGTTCGACACCGACCAGTTCATCACCGACGTCAGCAACTTCGCGCAAGAAAACGACATTGAACTGATCCTGCCAACGTTCGAGGAAGCGTTCTACCTTGCCGCACGCCGCGCGGACCTTCCCGAAGGTGTCGAGGTCTTCACTGGGCCGTTCGACAAGCTCGCCGTCCTGCACGACAAGGTCAGCTTCCAAAAACTCTGTGAGGACGCGGGGGTTCCCATCCCAGAAACGGTTGTGGCGACGGACAAGGAAAGCCTGCAGGCCGCAATCGACCGGTTCCCGAAATACTTTGCGCGCGCCGCATTCTCTCGCGGCGGAGTCGCCTTGCTCACCAACACCGGTCCCCTCGCCGGGGCAATGACCGTGGAAGAGTGCAACCCGACCCCGGAACAGCCCTGGATTGTCCAGCCGTTCGTGGATGGACCCATGGTCTGCACCTACGCAACCGTGGTTGACGGCAGGGTCACCTCAATGGTCACCTACCGAGCTCCAGAACAGTGGGCCCACTCGACAGGTATCGAGTTTGTTGCAGACGACTCGACGAAGACCCTTGAGTACACGCAAAAGATCGTGGACCAGCTAGACCCCCACTACTCGGGCCAGATTTCTTTTGACTTCGTTGACCACGAAGGCGAGCTCCTTGCCATCGAGTGCAACCCCCGCGCCACAAACGGCACCCTGATGCTGGAAGCACAGGACATTTCGGATGCGATCCAGGGGAACGTCGACCAGGTTGTGATGGCCGTGCCGGGCACGGAACGCGAAATCAAGGCCGCCGTTTTGGCAAACATCTTCACTCCCCACCTGAAAACGATCCCGGAGACCTTAAAACACGTCATCAAGGGCACTGATACGGGTAAGGACTGGCACGACAGCTTTGCCACGATGTGGGCTCCAGCCTCGCTGGTGCATGGCGCCAAACTGTCACGTGGGCAACATGAGCGGGTCCTTGAAGCCCTTGGCGGCGACATGGTCTGGAACGGCGGTCCCATTGACGGAATGACGAAAGAGGACGCTGCTGCGCTCGAAGCTGTTCACAACCAGCGCCCCGCCGACACCCCAACACCAGAACCCGGAACCAACGACTAGGCACCTAGTCGAGGGCAAACCGGCGGTAACCTGCCAAAAGACCGAAGTAAACTAAAACCCAAATCGGGCCCATCCAGGACAAGTGCTGGATGGGCCCGATTTGGCTTAGCTGGTAAAAGAACTTTCAATGAGCGGTATGTCCACGGTTAATCCAGGAAACCCACAGGTTATTCACAGACAAGGCCAAGGTCATTCACAGGAAAACCAAAGATACAAGAAAAGTAAAGAAAAGCCCCGAAAAACACTAAGCCGTTAAACAAGTTTGCCCAGACAGATTCTGTCTGGGCAAACTTTGCTTATTAGGTCACAAAGTCGTTGAGCTCAATGAGCCCTGCGAAGAGGCTTATTCTTCCTCTTCAACCTCAACTTCACCGTCTTCTTCTTCGACCTCAACGTCGCCGTCGGAGTCTTCCTGGACGATTTCTTCTTCGACCGGGACTTCCTCAACCTTCTCAGAGGAGCAGGCAGCGAGGGAGACGACGGCTAGTAGGGTGGCAGATGCAATTGCGATTGTTTTTTTCATGGCTCCAGCCTAGCGAGAAAAGTTGGTTTGCAAAGCCCTGAAGGTAACGATCCCGTTAACATTTGACCCCTAAAAGAGGGGTCCGTCTCACCTAAAGCCCCACCATTGCCAGTTTTGCTGCCACGCAGATAAGCTTCGCGAACGCTGCCCCGCCCCCGCGCCGCGGCAATGCACTCAGCATCGGGCCTAGATTCGCCAACTCGTGAGCACGTCCCTTAGCAAGCAGCTTTACGACTTTCACAAGGGCTATTGGATGGGTGTCTAAGGCGCTGTGACCATTCTCTATCTGCACCAAGACAGAGTCGGGCGCAAGGCGCTCTGCCCGCTTCGCGATCGCGGCGGGCGTGCGGATATCCCTATCTCCGACCAGTAGCACTAACGGCCAGCGGAAGCCGCGGGTGGCGGACACTAGGTCGGCAGATTCACCAGCGAACGGCGGGAAGTCACCAGCTAGCTTGGAATAGGTGAGCGCCGGGTCTAAAGGTTTTCCGTCTGGCAACGGAGCGTAGTTCAGCTCGCGAAACCCAATGGCACCGGCCCTAGCAAACTCGTAGTAGTCGGGAGCCTCCGCAATCGAGGCGTCCCTTGCTGCGTATGAGGCAAGCAAGCGCCAAGCAAGCCCCTTACGACCTTTTGCCCGAAGTCGAAGGATGCACTCAGTCGCGCCCGTTCCACAGAGTTCGAAAGCGCCGCGAACCACATCGAGAAGGACTCGTTGGTCTTCCCCCATCCTCGCTACCTGACGCACCAGGGCGGCCAGCTCGGAGTCAGAATCCCAAAATAAGGCGCGGATCGCGTCCCGTTCAACCTGCAGGTCCCCGGCGGATTGCAAGGCGGAGTCAAGCAACATACCTGCGACCCGCTCCGGATACTTCGCCCCAAAAGCTGAGGCCAGGTAGCTGCCGTACGAGGACCCAACAATGTTGGCCTTCGAAACGCCCTCAGCATCCAGGACGGCCGCAATGTCATCCACGACATCATCCACCCACATTGCCGACTGCGGCAGGGGCCGGCCCTGTAGGTCAAAGCGCGACAGTCCAACCCCCCTGTGGTCGATCATGATCAGGTACAGACCGTCCGCCTTCGCTTGGCGGCGCAGCGTCCCGTAGGGCAACGACGACGCCAAGCCCGGACCACCCGGAATGATGACCGTTGGTACGGAGTTTTCACTGGCACCCTCAGGTGCAGGATCAGGAACACCACTAGCAAGCGTCTTACGCAAAGACCTTTTGGGGCGCGTTCGGAAGTACGCAAGGTCGAACGCGGGTGAGCCCCCGCTCGCTTCCCGACGCACTCGCTTCACAGGGCGGGTGAGCTCCGTGAAACGGTCAATCAGTCCTTCGCTATTCACGCGGCCTGCTCGCAACCCGGAAAACGGCGATAGACCCAGCCAGTCCTATCAGTAGGAACAGGCATGACGTCAGCATGGCAGTGCGGGCTGCCTCGGCAAAACCATCAACCAACGCTCCAAGAAGCTGCGTGCCTTCAGCGCTGGCATCCATCCGCAGGCCTGCCAGGTTTGATCCGGCAGAAAGTCGCGTGACTTCCGCCAACTGGTCTGTTGCGGGACCGGTGAAACCCGCGCGTTCAAGCGCGCGAGGCAACGAATGTGCCAGCGTCATTGCAAGCGCGCCCCCGGCAAACGCCGTCCCTAAAGCAGAGCCGACCTGACGCACGGTTGACTGGGCTGCGGATCCCTGTCCCGACTGATCCACAGGGACGTCGCGAAGCACTGTTCCTGTCAGTTGTGCTGAGGCTAGGCCCAGACCGAGCCCGTAGAAGACCAATGGAATCGCAAGCACCCACCCCGGCGTGGTGGGACCCACGACCAGGCTCAACGCCAAGACGGAGGTGACCTCTAATGCAAGCCCCAGGATGACGGTTCCCGGTGAACCCAGCCGCCCCACAATGTGGCGGGCCATGCCACCCGCAGTGAAGGCTCCTGCAGCCATTGCGGCCAGGATCACTCCGGCCTGCATCACCGATAGCCCCAGGGCGTTGATCAGGTAGAGAGGCAATACGAACAGCAGTGCGAACTCCCCGACCGCGACCATTGCTGCCGTTAGGTTGCCCCAAGAGAAGGTGGGGAGGCCGAAGAGACGCAGGTCCATGACCGCGGTTTGTCCGCGGCCGAGCCGGCGGAGCTCCCACCAGACAAAGACAGTCAAGTTGACTGCCGAAACCAGTAGTGCAAACGGGATCGCTGACAGAGAAAACGTTTCAGGCCACGCCACACCGAAGATGCTGAGCTGCTCAACCTGCTGCCACCATCCGTATTCAGGGCCCTCGATGATCGCGAAGACCAATGTGCCAAGGCCGGTCGCTGACAGCAAAAAGCCCAGGTAGTCAAAGCCGGGGCGCCGGTCCCCGTGGGTTTCTGGGACAACCATGATCGCCGCAACCACAAGTAGTGCCCCGATCGGGAGGTTAACGAAAAAGATCCACCGCCAGGAAGCCCACTGCGTCAGTGCTCCCCCGGCCAGCGGACCTATCGCTGCGGCACCCGAAATCACCGCACCCCAGATCCCGAAGGCCATTGCTCGGTGCTTCCCCCGAAACACGGCGTTCACGGTGGAAAGGGTTGAGGGCATGATCATTGCGGCCCCGACCGCCTGCACAGCTCGGGCCAGCAACAGCATCCCCGAGGTGGTCACCATCCCCGCAAAAACGGAGGCCCCAACAAAAACAACCATCCCCGAAATGAACAGGGTGCGTCGCCCAAGCTTGTCAGAAAGGGA
>CAYFRQ010000034.1:0-9283 GCA_964345615.1 uncultured Actinomyces sp.
GGGGCCCGGCCGGGGGGCCCGGGGGGTGGGGCGGGGGGGCTTGGGGTGGGGGACTGGCCCGGTGGGTGGGCCGGGGGTTGGGCAGGTGAGCCTTGGATCCGGAATCACCCGTCCGGTGGGGCCTGGAGCAGGGCAGGCAAGAGTCGGGTTGGGAACCCGCCTGGTGGGGAACCCGTCCGGTGGGTGGGGTGCAAACGTGAGACGTAGGTGTCGAGGAGTGATTTACTGCTCGACCTCGGCGTAGCGCTTCCAGCCAGCCCGCATCCGTTCCTTATCAACAACCGAAACCGCGGCCAGCGGGATGCTGGCAGGGCACGCAATCGCACACTCGCCGTAGTTCGAGCAGGGCCCAAAGAACTCATCCGCTAACGCAACCATCGACCGAGCCCGCTTCGCCCGCTCCAGCTCGGCAAGCGGCAACAGCGACAAGTGGCGTAGCTTCGCCCCCAAGAACAGGTTCGCGGAACCATTCGGGCACGCCGCAACACAGGCCCCACAACTGAGGCAAGCAGCAAAATCCAACGCCTCGGCAGCCTGCTTATGCCCAACCGGCAAAGTGTTCGCCGGGGGAGCGGTACCCGCATCAACGTCCACATGTCCGCCGATAGCAATAAGCGCGTCAAGAGCACTCCGGTCGACCGCCAGGTCGCTCAGAACCGGGAACGCGCCCGCCCGCAGAGGCTCCAGGCGCACCGTCTGCCCTGAGTGGAACGACCACAAACGCTGGTGGCAGGTCGGAGTGTTCCTTGCCGGCCCCTGCGCCTGCCCATCGATCATGATGCCGCAGGCACCACACACGCCCTCGCGACAGTCAGAGTCAAAAACGATCCCGGGCTTCCCCTCAGCAACCAGTTGCAGATTCAACTGGTCCAGCACTTCAAGGACACTCATTGAAGGCTCCAAGCCATCCAGCTCGTGGAACTCCCACCGGCCTTCCGACTCAGTGGTTTCCTGGCGCCAAACCTGCAAAGTCAACTTCACTTGTAGCTCCTTGTCACCATTGGGACCGCTTCAAACTTCAGCTTTTCCCGGTGCTCCTGGAAAGCGATCCGCCCGTCGCCACTAACCTTCGATTCCCAAGCGGAAACGTGCGCCCAGTTCTTATCGTTCCGTCTGGCCTCACCCTGGTCCTGATATTCAGCCCTGAAGTGAGCGCCCGCCGACTCCTCCCTATTCAGCGCGTCGACCACCATGAGCTCTGCAAGGTCAATGAAATCCTTCACGCGCCCAGCCTTCTCAAGCGTCAGGTTCATCTGCTTCCCAGAACCCGGCACAGAAACGTCCACACGGAAGCGCGACCGCAGCGCGCGGATCTCCCCAAGAGCCCGCTGTAAAGACCTCTTGGATCTTTGCACGCCGCAACCGCGATACAGGATGTCGCCAAGCTCGCGGTGGAAAATCCCCGGAGGGGTGGAACCTCCGACTTCAAGCAGTCGCTCCACTCGCGCGTCGACGTCCTGCCGGGCTCTTGTGAAAGCCGGGGAATCTACAGATGGCAGAGGCGTCAGCCCCTGCTCAGCCAGGTAGTTCGGAACCGTCGCGGGGAGGACGAACCAGCCGTCGACCGAAGCCGACAAAAGCGAGTTTGCCCCTAGGCGGTTAGCGCCGTGGTAGGCAACCGAGGCCTCGCCCCCCACGAACAATCCCTTGATGTTGCTCATCGCGTTGTAGTCGGTCCAGAGCCCGCCCATCGTGAAGTGAGCGCCCGGGGCGATCCGCATCGGGACCTCATAGGGGTCCTCGCCCGTAGCCCTGGCGTACATGGTGAACAGGTTCCCGTACTTCTCTTTGAGAGCCTTCTTCCCCTGCTTCGCCTGGGCATCACTGAAGTCAAGGTAGACGGAGTTCTTCAGCGGACCCACGCCCTTGCCCTCCTGCAACTGCTCCTGCGCGGCGCGCGATGCAATATCGCGAGGGGAAAGGTTCCCGAACGATGGGTACTTGCGCTCCAAGTAGTAGTCCCTCTCATCTTCGGGGATGTCCGCTGCAGCGCGGGCGTCCCCGGCCTTCTTCGGAACCCAGATGCGCCCGTCATTGCGGAGGGACTCGCTCATCAGAATGGTCTTCGACTGGGCCTCGGAACCAATCGGAAGGGCCGTCGGGTGGAACTGAACGAACGAGGGATTAGCCAGGTACGCCCCACGCTTGTGAGCACGCCACGCGGCCGTTGCGTTCGAGGAAAGGGCAAGGGTTGAGTAGTAGTACACGCTGCCGTAACCGCCGGTTGCAAGCACAACGGCATGGGCAGGTAGGGCGGTGACCTTGCCTGTGACCAGGTCACGAAGGATCACCCCGCGCGCGGTCCCGTCTTCGACAACTAGGTCAAGCATTTCGGTTCGGGTATGCAGCTTGACGGTCCCGCGCTGGACCTGACGCATCAGGGCCTGCGTTGTCGCAATTTGCAGCTGCTGCCCGGTTTGCCCGCGCGAGTAGAACGTGCGGGAAACCTGGACACCACCGAAAGACCGGGTCGCTAGGGTTCCCCCATACTCACGGTCAAACGGCGTCCCGATCGCGTTCAGCTGGTCGATGACGCGCATGGACTCCTGTCCAAGCCTGTACACCTCTACCTCGCGCGCCCGGAAGTCCCCACCCTTCACCGTGTCTCTCACGAACCGGTCGATGGAGTCGGTGTCCGAGGCCCCTTCACGAGCGGCATTGATGCCCCCTTGCGCCGCAACCGAGTGAGCGCGCCTGGGGCTGTCGTGATACGTCACGGAGTGCACGTCGAAGCCCAGTTCTCCCAGCACTGCGGCGGTAGCGCCACCCGCCAGGCCCGTGCCGACAACGACGACCCGATACTTCGAACGCTGCCCAGGGCCAACAATCTTGTACTGAGCTTTCGCCCGTTCCCAAGCGGTCTTCGGATCCCCTGCAGGAATCTTGGGATCGAGCCCATCATCGAGTCCCGTTCCCTTTGGGGGAAGGACTCTGCGCGTCAGCCGCTCCAACAAGCTCATAAGAGAACCCCCATCTGAACCAGCAACGGGATTGCGCCGTTTCCAACCAGAATGGCCAGAGCGCAAAGCCCCGCGATCCAAGCAACGACCTGCCTGGGACGTCTACCGATGACGCCAAGATCAGAGCTAGCGGTTTCGACCCCGTGAAGGACGTGGAGCGAAAGTAGAGCCATAACCGTCATGTAGATGAGTGCGACCCACGGGCGTTCGAAGGAAGCAATGAGGTTTTCGTAGGCGCTCGAGGCGGTGGCTGAGGCCGTAGTGAAGTCTGCCGTCGCCACCGGCCTTGTCCCGGTCGTGAGGTCCATGATGTGGAAGGGCAGGAAGGCCAGGATGATCAGCCCCGTAAAGGGCATGAGTGCGGTTGAGAGGGCCTGGATGTGTCCACGCCCGTTTCCAGCTTTTACCCACAGGGCCCGGCGCGTCTGCTTTGAACCTGCGGCTCGACCCCGAAGCCATAGTGTCAGGGCGCAACCCACGTGAGTTACAAGTGCTGCGACCAGGACGATTCGCATCAGCCACAGCACGGACTCTTTGGGGAGGAAGGGGTAGAAGGCTTCGCGGAGCCACAGGGCGTAGGCGTTGTAAGCCGCGGCGCCCCCGAAAATCTTCAGGTTCCCAAACAGGTGGATCAACACGAACAGGACCCAGATGATGCCAGTGACCGCCATGGTCACCTTCAGTCCCCACGTCGCAGGGAGTTTCCGAGGACGGGCTTCGACGGTTTTCAGTGTATTGTCCACTGCCACCTCCCTCTTTTCCAACCTACCTCAGAGGCCGACTGACAGGCGCGGGACGGGACTGGCGTTTCGAAGTCGTAACCGTTCTGGCACCTGGGACGCTACGGGAGGTCGGGGCCTTCCCAAAGCAGCTTGCCAGATTGGTCGCTAACCCTAACTCGAGGCCTGGGCTCCAACTCAACGCGGGTCTCCAGGAACTGCCCATCAGGGCCGTGGGTGCGGTAGGTGATCTCTTTGTTCGCCACCTCCAAGATCTCAACCCTGCCCTCAAAAAGGTAGGGATGCCTACGACGCAGTCCAATCAGTTGCTGGTGGGCCCGCAGGTGGGGCTCTCCAAACGGGAGCAGGTCGGCAGGCGTTGCTGGCAGTGGTGGGCGGATGGCGTCATCTCCGCTGAAATCCTCGACCTTCTCGCCCGTGAAGCCCTGTTCGTCTCCGTAGTAAACACTGGGCACGCCGGGAAGTGTCATCAGTAGGGCGAAGGCGACAAGGGACTTTGCGGGTCCCACCTTGGTAGCGATCCGCGTCACGTCGTGGTTGCCCACGAACGTGTTTGGGACAAAAACGTCCAGGAGTTCGTTGTTGCGGCGAATGGTCCAATCGAGTTCAAACAGGTTTTCATCAACGAGGGACGACCAGGTGGCCTTCCAAAGCTCGTATTGGGTCACGGAGTTCACCCCAGATTCCTCGACGAACTTCGCGTAGTCACCGTGGATAACTTCTCCGAGGATCCAGCAGTCAGGGAAATCTTTGCGCACGTCGGCTAGGACGGGACGCCAGAACTCGGCGGGAACCGAATAGGCCGCGTCCAGGCGCCACCCGTCGATCCCTTTTTCTAACCAGAATTTCATGACCGAGGTCACGAACTCGCGGGTTTGCGGCGCGGCGTGGTTGAAACGCACCAGGTTTCCGTGGCCTTCCCAAACCCGAAGTTTCGGGGCCATGGGGTCTGAATAGTCGACGTCAAAGAGTGCCGCTTCTCTTGAGTCCGGTCCGGCCGTGAGTGCTGATTCCAGCAGTGGGTTTTGGGAGCCGACGTGAGAGAAGACGCCGTCCAGCAGGACCCGGATCCCCCGCGACTTGCACTCTGTGATCAGGTGGTCGAAGTCGTCAGCCGTGCCCAGGCGCGGGTCGATCTTGAAGTAGTCGGTGGTGTCGTAGCCGTGGGACGTCGATTCAAAGATCGGCCCAAGCAGGATTCCGTTGCACCCAAGCTCAACAACGTAGTCGAGCCAGCTGACTAGCTGAGGAAGACGCTGGGCTTCCCACGGCCTGTCGCCATGATCTTCAATGCGGATGGGGGCTCCCGTGAAGCCCAGGGGATAAACGTGCCACCAGATGGCCTGGTCAGTCCAGTTCATGGCTCCACACTATCAATCGGCCGCTGCAAGTTGCCGTATTCTCCCTGCCCAAACGGTTCCCCAGGGGCCGTGCCTGGCGGATACTGTTCTGGTGACACAGACGCAGAGTCCGGCTAGTACCGGCAGACAAAAAACACGGGCATGGGGCGTGCACGCCCTGACACTAACCGGATTGGTGTGGGCCAGTTTCGCAATGGTCGCTCTCTCCGCGGGTCGGCCAAAAGAAATGTTTCTGTTCCTAGGGATTGCTGCCGTTGCGGATGCCGCGGACGGGCCTTTGGCTCGTAAGTTCAAGGTGAAGGAGCATGTCCCCAGGTTCGACGGGGCGGTCCTCGACAACATCATCGACTACCTGACTTGGACCTTCATTCCTGCGTACTTCTTGTCCGTCTTCGGCTATTTGGGGCCGCCTCCGCTGGCGGCAGTTCTGCTCATCTTGATCCTGGTTTCCTCAACGTTCTGTTACGCAAACGTCTCGCTCAAGACAGAGGAGTGGTACTTCACGGGCTTCCCCGCAGCGTGGAACGTAGTGGCCGTTTGCTTCTTCCTGTTGCACCCGCCGCTGTGGCTGAACATCGTGGTCATCGTCTACCTTTCAGTGATCACGGTTGCTCCGGTTACCTTTCTGCACCCTTTCAGGGTTCGGCGCCTAAGGGTCTTGAATGTTATTGCTGCTACCCTCTGGCTCGGCAGTACCGTGACGCTGGTAGCTCTAGCTCCGCTTATGCCCGTCCTCGTCTCCATCATGTGGTGGGTGAGTGGAGTGTGGATCATCCTCTCCGGTCTTCTGGGCGGGATCATCTACGCCAGGCGGGAGCGGGCCTCGCGTAAAGGTACTGGGGCCTAACTTAGGCCGACGGAACGGCGGTAGTGCTTTTCGAGGTTGCGCTCTTGTAGGTACTTCATAAGCTCGCTTGAGACCGTAAACAGCGTTAGTGCTGCGATGACAAGGGGCACGTAAAGCGGGTAGTCGCTCCCGTTGGTCCAGAAGTAAATGTAGGGGGACACGAAGGTCACGACGGTCGTGAGGGCAGCGAGTAGCCGCAACCACATCTTGCTACCGAAAAGCATGGTGAGAACGCCCCACGTGTAGGGGACGGCCGTGACTAAGTCGATCGACCAAAACAGCAGGAGCGACCCGTGGAATTCTTTGACGAATGAGACGGGGAGGGCTCGAAGCGCCGAGTAGATAAAAACCGTCACGTACACCAGGAATTGGGGGTGCCTTACCAGCCTGCGGAGTGCTCGGTCGCGCCGGGTTTGGACGCCGGCCTCCCGCAGTTCTTTCGCGGCGTCCCGGCTGAGCTTCCCAGAGTCGATGCCATCGAAAGCCCTGCGGCTTTCGGGGTTGTTCGCCAGCTCCAAGTGGAGGATCTCTGCTGGTCGAACAGCCAACAGAGGCAGGTAAGAACCGCCTTCCGGCGGTAGGGATCCAGGCTCAGTAACGGTTGAGACCAGGTGCAGATTTGGGCCGAAGCGTTGCTGAAGTTCGCCGACCTCTTCGGGCGTGGCGGGTTGCACGAACCAAAGCAGTTCTTTGCGTTGCACGCCTGCGCGTAGCAGGGCCCAGAGAGCAGGCTGATCCAAGAGGGTGCTCCCGGGCAAGATTCTGGTGTTGAGCGGGCCCAACTCGGCCAGGCGCTGCACACCCGCAACCTGGCGCACTACGGCGGGCTCTAGCCCGTAGCGGGTGAGCGGATCCGACGCAGCGATCTTTCGGGGCTGTACCAGCAGGGAGTCCCTGAGTTCACCGAGCCACTTCACCTGGCAAGCCTAAATCAATGTTTCGGGCGCACCTTGGTTTTGGATGGGCAGGGCTGTGGCCTCCGGGGACGGTTCAACATAGTCTGAGAACAGGGCTTATAGAGTTTTCTATCACTGGCACGCGGAGGTGCAAATGTCTTTCGAGGAAGCAAGACGGTTGGTGGAAGGGTTGACGCTACAGGAAAAAGCGCGGCTCGTGTCGGGGGATGGGCCGTGGCACACCGCGGACCTGACAGACAAGGGAATCCCACCCATCCTTGTGACTGACGGCCCCGGGGGCCTGCGGAAGCAGAAGGACACCGGCGCTACAGGGGACCTCACGGACTCGCAGGTCGCAACTTGTTTCCCTCCCGCGGTTGCCCTTGCTTCAAGCTGGGATCCCGAGGTTGTTGCAGGCGTTGGCGCTGCTATTGGCGAAGAAGCTCGCCACGCCGGTGTCGCTGTGGTCCTTGGCCCGGGAGTCAACCTGAAGCGCTCTGTTCGGTGCGGACGCAACTTCGAGTACTACTCTGAGGACCCTCTTCTGTCAGGGCGTATGGGTGGCGCGTGGGTTTACGGTGTCCAGTCCAAAGGGATCGGCTCGTCCCTGAAGCACTTTGCGGCGAATAACCAGGAGACCGACCGGATGCGTCTCAATGTGAACGCTGACCCCAGGACGGTTCACGAAATGTACTTGCGTTCGTTCCGCCACGTTGTTCGCTCTGAGTCTCCCTGGACCCTCATGTGTGCCTACAACTCACTTCGCGGAGAGTTCTGTTCGCAGAACTATTGGCTCCTAACGCAGGTCCTTCGGGATGACTGGGGATTCGGTGGGATGGTCATGTCCGACTGGGGCGCGGTCCACGACCCGGTCGCTGCAGCCCAGGCCGGCTTGGATCTTGAGATGCCAGGCACCGCGGGCAAGAGCGCAGAAAAGCTTGTTGCTGCCGTGGAATCGGGGGCGCTGGCAGAAGCGGAGCTCGACAAGGTCGCTACTCGTGTTGCGCAACTGGTGCTTCGCGCTAAGGAACAGGGGATGACGATTCCCGTCCCCGGGGACGGCGAAATCCCAGAGGAACTCCTGGAGCGCCACAATGCGGTTGCGACAAAGGCCGCCGCAGCTTCCATCGTGATGCTTGAGAACAATGGCGTGCTGCCCCTGTCACCGGACATCCCGGCGCGAGATCTGGTAGTCATTGGTGCGTTTGCTGAGCAACCTCGCTACCAGGGCGCGGGGAGTTCCCAGATTGTTTCCTGGAAGGTCAGCGATGCCCTGTCTGCGATCCGGGAGCGGGTCGCGGGTGTCCACTTCGAACCGGGATTCAGATTGGATGGGGAAGAGGACCCCGACCTCGAGGAGAGCGCAATCAGGGCAGCCGCGGCCGCGAAAGTTGCGATTGTTTTCCTGGGACTGCCAGCGCAAGAAGAATCCGAAGGTTTCGACCGGGAGCACATCGACCTCCCTGAAAACCAGGTGGAGCTACTGGACCGAATAATGGGGGTCAACGACAACGTCATTGTTGTCCTCTCAAACGGCGGAGTTGTGACGGTGACGCCGTGGGCGAAGGATGTGGCGGCTCTTCTGGAAGGGTGGTTGCTTGGGCAGGGCGGCGGTGAAGCCACTGCTCAGGTCCTGTTTGGTGACGTCAGCCCGTCGGGTCGCCTGGCTGAGACCATCCCGCATCGTCTTGAGGACACCTGCGACTACGTGAACTTCCCAGGGGATGACCGGCAGGTCATCTACGGCGAGCGCCACTTCGTTGGCTACCGCTGGTACGACGAGCTGCTCCTGGACGTTGCCTATCCGTTCGGCCACGGCCTCACCTACTCAACGTTCGAATACTCGAACCTGGAAGTGAGCACGGAGGGCAACCAAGTTACGGTCTCTTTCGATCTTGCAAACACGGGGGATCGGGACGCGTCCGAGGTGGCGCAGGTCTATTTCTCCAAACCGGACTCTGCGTTTAGTCGTGCTCCCTTCGAGCTCAGGTCCTTCGCAAAGGTGTTCTTGGAGGCGGGGGAGCAAACTCGCGTCGACCTGATGGTCGGTGAAGAGGACATGGAGCACTACAGCGCGGCATCCCAGGCTTGGATGATCGAGGGAGGAGCGTACCAGGTCACGGTTGGCGCCTCTGTGCGTGACGCCCGGCTTCATGGCGAGTTCTCAATCCCAGGTAACGAGCCCCCGGTGACGCTGAAGATGGACGACCTTCTTGGAGACTGGATGGACAACCCCGTCGCGGGTCCTTTCCTGGTCGAGATGGTGAAGGCGCAAGGTGTCGACCCGAACGGGACCCTCATGGTCTTCGCGAAAGAGATGCCGATCGGCAAGTTCGCGGACTTCGTGCCCGGTGAGAACACGCTACAGATGTTGGCTTCCCTGGCTGACGCAGTAAACGGGGGTGCCGACCTGGAATCTCTGCAGAAAATGTTTGCATGAGGCGCCCTAGCCAGGTCATTGCCTAGGATCGGGGGATGA
>CAYFRQ010000034.1:9383-16275 GCA_964345615.1 uncultured Actinomyces sp.
CAGGCTGCCGCAAGCGTTGGTCAAGGGCTCCTAATGGCGGAATACACCGCAGCATTCGGTGCGTTTGACCTGCAGGTTGGGCAGGTGCTACTCACTGCTGAAGACGTCATTCGCCGGGCGCAATACGAAAACGCCAGGCGGGCGCTCGAGGAGTTGTTGCACCTCGGTGTAGTTCCCGTGATTAACGAGAACGACACCGTGGCAACCGATGAGATCCGATTTGGGGACAACGACAGGCTTGCCGCGCTCGTCGCGCACCTTGCCTCAGCGGACGGATTGGTCCTTCTAACCGACGTCGACGGCCTCTACACCGCCAAGCCTTCAAAACCGGGTGCGAAACGGGTTCCCAGAGTCCGTAGTTTTGACGAGGTTGAGAACTTTGAGATCAGCTCACGCGGGTCGGACTTAGGTACCGGGGGGATGGCCAGCAAAGTTGCTGCCGCAGCTATGGCCACGAGCTCCGGCATCCCGGTCTTGCTCACCTCGGCCGAGGCGGCTCCCGTGGCGCTGGGGGGCGGAGACGCCGGGACCTGGTTTGACGTGACCGGCACGCGGCTTCCCCCGCGACGCCTGTGGCTCGCGTACGCGGCTGACGTCAAGGGCCAAATAGTGGTGGACTCGGGAGCAGCTGCGGCAATCACGCGCCGCGATGCGTCCCTTCTTCCCGCGGGTGTCGTCGCAGAAGTGGGGGAGTTCGATGCGGGAGACGTAGTCGAGGTCGTGAACCAGCGGGGAAAGGTTCTGGCCCGGGGTCGCAGTGGCTTCTCAGCTGCCCAGCTTTCCCACGTTCGCGGGCTTTCCATCAAAGAGATCGAGGCCCGGTTTGGCTCCGACCTGGCTCATGAGGCCGTGCACCGTGACGAACTCGTTGTGATGGCTAGACACAGGCGTTCGAAGGGGCAGGCTGAAAAACCGTGTCCGGAAGCTGGTTCGAAAGAGTAAAGAGTCTCGGGTTCCTTTAGGTTGACGGTATGAACGCAGAGGTTACGGAATCGGTCCACGGCATCGCGCGCGCTGCGCGGTCGGCATCCCGGGTTCTTGCAACGGCATCGTCGGGGGTAAAGAACCAGGCTTTGCAGGCGATGGCGCAGGCTCTCATTGAAGCGACCCCAATGATCTTGGAGGCAAACTCAAAAGACCTTGAGACCGGGGTTGAAAACGGACTCCCGGGGGGCTTGCTGGACAGGCTGGAACTGAATCCGGAACGGATTCAAGGAATCGCCGATGCGCTCGCTGAGCTTGCAGCACTTCCGGACCCGGTGGGCCAGGTTGTTCGTGGTTCGACCCTTGCAAATGGCTTGCGGCTCACCCAGGTCCAGGTTCCGATGGGGGTCGTGGGCATGATTTATGAGGCCAGGCCGAACGTGACCGTAGACGCCGCCGGCATTGCCCTCAAGGCCGGAAACGCAGCGATCCTGCGCGGCGGGTCCGCAGCCCTGGAAAGCAACCTGGCGCTTGTTCAGGCGCTTCGTGGCGCTCTTGAAAGTGTCGGCCTTCCCGCCGACCTTATTCAGACCATCGATCCCCTTGGTCGTGAAGGTGCGGTGGCGCTGATGCAAGCCCGCGGCCTGGTGGATGTGCTGATCCCACGGGGCGGCGCGGGCCTCATCCAAACCGTTGTGCGTGAAGCGCAGGTCCCCGTGATTGAAACCGGGGTGGGGAACTGCCACGTGTACGTCGACAAAGACGTAGATCTAGACCAGGCGTTAGCGCTTGTCGTGAACTCGAAAACCCATCGGGACAGCGTTTGCAACGCGGCAGAGACGCTCCTCGTCCACAAAGACGTGGCCGGGGAGTTCATCCCGATGGTGCTCGAGAAACTGGGGGATGCGGGCGTGCTCATTCACGCGGATGACACGGTCTACGAACTGACCCCGGGCGGGGTCCAGGTGGAACCGGCGACGGATGCGGACTGGGAAACGGAGTACCTGGGCGCCGAGCTTGCGGTCGGCGTGGTGGATAGTCTCGACGCGGCGATCGAACACATTGAGAAGTGGTCATCGGGACACACCGACGCGATCTGCACAACCTCCCTTGCAGCGTCCGACCAGTTCACTGCCAGGGTGGATTCAGCTGTTGTGAACGTGAACGCTTCAACCAGGTTCACCGATGGTGGGCAGTTCGGGCTTGGCGCAGAAATCGGGATTTCCACCCAGAAGCTGCATGCCAGGGGCCCAATGGGGCTCGGCGAACTCACGACTTCCAAGTGGATTGTTCATGGGGACGGTCAGATCCGCTAGTCCGACATTCGGACACTAGGTCGGGGCGTGGGCGGTGTCGATAGCCTCAAACCATGTGGTCCAAGCGAATGTGCCGTTGAGTCCAGCCCCCGGCTGCCGACAGGCTTTCTCGCACCCACCTTGCAAAACAGACTCTAGATTTCTGTCCTAAATGGCAGATTGAGACTGCAAGCCGAGATATTGCTGAGGCGGTCGGCGCCCTCGCTCGGTGCCTCCTGACTCAAGGCCAAGACAGATTCCGAAGCGAGCCGCCCAAAAACCTCGTAAGGAAGAAATCGTGAGTACAGACCAGAAGTTTGAGACTAAGCAAATCCACGCGGGACAGGTCCCGGACCCCACCACCGGATCCCGGGCCCTCCCTATCCACCAGACCACTGCTTTTGTTTTCGATAGTGCCGAGCAGGCCGCTGACAGGTTCGCCCTGAAGGAACTTGGGCCCATCTACACGCGCTTGAACAACCCCACGACGGAGGTTGTCGAAAACCGCATCGCGGCCCTGGAAGGAGGGGTGGGCGCCCTGCTATTGTCATCCGGGCAGTCGGCGACGACCCTGGCATTGCTGAACCTTGCGGGTGCGGGCGACCACGTTCTCGCCAGTGCATCCCTGTACGGCGGGACGCACAACCTACTCACCCACACTCTGCCGCGATTGGGCATCGAAGTGACCCTTGTCGAGGACTCGAACAACCCGGACGCGTGGCTTGCTGCGGCCAAGCCGAACACGAAGGCCTTCTTCGCTGAATCCATCCCGAACCCCAAGGGCGATGTGCTGGATATAGAGCCTATAGCTGAAGCAGCACACTCTTTTGGTGTGCCCTTCATCGTTGATAACACCATCGCGAGTCCCTACTTGATCCGCCCGCTTGAGTGGGGTGCCGATATCGTCGTGCACTCAGCGACCAAGTACCTGGGCGGTCACGGCACCGCCATGGGTGGAGTGATAGTTGACGGGGGCACGTTCGACTACGCGAACTACCCCGAGCGATTCCCCGGGTTCAATGAGCCGGACCCGACCTACAACGGCGTCGTTCACGCCAGGGACTTAGGTGCAGAGACCTTTGGGGACAACCTGTCCTACATCCTGAAGGCGCGCGTGCAGTTGCTTCGCGACCTGGGCCCCTCGATCTCTCCCTTCAACTCTTTTTTGCTGGCACAGGGGATTGAGACGCTATCGCTTCGCATGGAGCGCCACGTCGAGAACACACAAAAGGTGGCGGAGTACTTGGCCGCTCGTCCGGAAGTGCTCGAGGTGACGTATGCGGGTCTGCCGGACAGCCCCTACCACCAGTTGGCGAAGAAATACTCTCCGAAGGGCGCTGGAGCTGTCCTCACCTTTGAACTAGAAGGAGGGGAGGAAGCCGGCAAAGCCTTCGTTTCCGGACTGAAGCTGCATTCCAACGTTGCGAACATTGGGGACGTGCGTTCGCTAGTGGTCCACCCCGCTTCAACAACGCATTCTCAGCTGACCCCCGATGAGCAGAGAAAAGCGGGAGCTGCTCCCGGCCTGGTTCGCCTTTCGGTTGGGCTCGAGCACATCGACGACATCCTGGCGGACCTGGACCTGGGTTTCGAGGCCGCGGCCGCGGCCCTTGCAGAGGGCTGATTCACGATGAGTGAGTTTCCCGTGACCGGAGCGTGGCGCGAGGGAGACCCTCCCGGGGAACGAAAGTTCTTCCACGGCGGTCCCTTACAACTGGAAGCAGGCGGGGTCCTAGAGGAATACACGATTGCGTATGAGACGTGGGGGACCCTGAACCCGGAGAAAGACAACGCCATCCTGGTGTTGCACGCTCTGACTGGCGACTCGCACATCGTAGGGGACGCCGGCCCCGGGCACCCCACCCCGGGGTGGTGGACCGAGCTGATAGGACCCGGAGCTCCCCTCGACACCGAGAAGTACTTCGTTGTAGCTCCCAATGTCTTGGGAGGTTGCATGGGATCCACCGGCCCCGCTTCGCTAGCTGCGGACGGGAAACCGTGGGGGTCGCGTTTCCCGTTCCTCACCATGCGCGACACCGTTGCGGCCGAGATCCCGCTCGCAAACTACTTGGGGATCGAGGCCTGGGCCGCAGTGATCGGGGGCTCGCTTGGTGGCATGCGTGCCCTCGAGTGGGCTGTGATGGAACCGGACCGGGTTCTGCGACTTCTTCCCGTGGCGACAACCGCTCAAACTAGTGCTGACCAGATTGCCTGGGCCCACTCACAGTTGGCGGCGATCGAGGCGGACCCCAACTTCGGGGGTGGCGACTATTACGAATCTGAGATCGGCCCGCACGTTGGGCTCTCTATTGCCAGGCAGATAGCCCACACGACCTATCGGAGTGCCTATGAGCTTGCCACCAGGTTCGGGCAGGGGGCTCAGGGGCTGGAAGACCCCTGGAACGGTGGGCGCTATGCCGTCCAGTCATACCTGGAGCATCAGGGAACGAAGTTCGTGAAAAGGTTCGACGCCGGGTCGTACAAGGTTCTGACCAAAGCGTTCATGGCTCACGACCTGGGGCGCGACCGTGGGGGAGTTGAGGAGGCCCTTTCTCGGATTACCGCGGAGACTTTGGTTGTCGCAGTGGACACCGACCGGTTGTGTCTGCCGGCGGAAGCGGAGCTTATTGCGCATGCCGTGCCGGGAACGGGGACAGTTGAATGGGTGACCTCGCACTCTGGGCACGACGGGTTTTTACTCGAGTTTGATCAGTTCGGGCCCCTGGTGGAGGCGCTGGTCTCGCGACCTGTGCGCACCTTAGTCCCCACCGTCGTCCGCCCTTCTGTTCCTGATGAGGAGAAACATCCCTGATCCCGAGTGGAGGACATGCCCCCGTTCAGCGTCGAAACCTAGCCGCGATGTGAGACCCTTAGGCGGGTCCCAGCTGTTCTTCTCGTGCCCAGCGTGGCAACAGGGGTAGGCTGGCCCTGCTACGTCATTTGCTTCAAAGGAGAGTGTTCATGGCGGACGTTGTCGTGTTAGGGGCGGGGGTGTCTGGGCACACCGCGGCCCTGCACCTTCGCCGAATGTTGGGGAGGGGACACAACGTTACCGTTGTCACCCCGAACCGGGATTACAACTGGATCCCCTCGAACATCTGGGTCGGCGTGGGGACAATGCCAGAAGAGAAGGTGGTCTTCCCTCTTGCCCCGATCTACAAGCGCAAGGGAATCAACCTACTTCGTGCTAAAGCTACCGAGATCCACCCGCACGGGGGCAAGGGCAACGACCGCCCTTATGTCGTCATCGAAAGTACGGATCCCGCCAACGCCGGGGAGGTCAGCCAGGTTAGCTACGACTACCTGATCAACGCCACGGGCCCACAGCTGCGGTTCAATGCCACGGAAGGACTGGGGCCAGATGACGGCTACACCGTCTCCGTTTGCACCGCCGACCACGCCACTCACGCGGCCCACGAGCTCGACAAGCTGATTGAGCGTGCTCGCCAGGGGGAGAAAGTTACCGCGGTTGTCGGCACGGGGCACGGCACCTGTACGTGTGAGGGCGCGGCGTTCGAGTACGTTTTCAACGTTGACGACCGGCTGAAGAAAGAGGGCGTTCGGGAGAATGTTCGTCTGATCTTCCTGACCAACGAAGCCGAGCTGGGCGACTTCGGCGTCGGCGGAATGGTCTTCGTGGAAAGAGGCTTCCAGACAACCTCTGAGATTTGGACTGCGTCACTGTTCAGGGAGCGCGGAGTTGAGGCCATTGTCGGTACTCACGTGAACCGCATTGAGCCAGGTGTCATCGAGTACGAAACCATTGACGGCTCCAAGTACAAGCTTGGTTTTGATTTCGCGATGCTGCTGCCTCCTTTCGGCGGCCAGCCCCTCAAAGCATTCGACAAGTCGGGTAAGGACATCACCTCTGAGATGTTCGCGCCTTCTGGCTTCATGAAGGTTGACGCTGACTATACGAAGAAGCCTTACGAAGAATGGCGGGCATCTGACTGGCCCACCACGTACGAATGCCCGGGCTTCCCGAATGTCTTCGGTGTGGGAATTGCTTTCGCTCCACCTCACGGCATTTCAAAGCCTTACACCACGCCGAACGGCACACTCATTGCGCCAGCACCACCGCGTACGGGTATGCCTTCCGGGGTGATGGGCAAGGCTGTTGCGATCACTATCAAGAACCGGATCAAGAAGGGCCCGGACGCACCCGCTGAAAAGGCGTCGATGGCTGATATGGGCGCAGCTTGCGTGGCTTCGTCAGGCACGGGTCTTGCGACAGGGTCCGCCGCTGCCATGACGATGATGCCTGTGGTCCCGGATAAGCGCCGTTACCCGACGGGAAGGGATGCCAAGAACACCCGAGGTGACATTGGGCTTTCTGGGCACTGGGTGAAGCTGATGCTCCACTACCTGTTCATCTATAAGGCAAAGGCCCTGCCTTTCTGGTTCATGATTCCGGAGTGATACTTGATGGCTAAAAATGATTCTGTAGTTTCCCCCAGCGAAGACTTGAAGGGCGGTCCGATTGCTGACCTCAGCAACGCGCCTCTGCCTACGAAAGCGACTCTGCGTTCTAGGAAGGCGCTCATCCGGCAGTTCATCAAGTTCATATCGTTTGACCTGACGATCATGGCCATGGTCATCCGCGGCCACAATCCGAAGGACTGACAACAGAGCCCAGCTGAGCTGAAGGGCTGGAAACAGAACCCAGCAGAGCT
>CAYFRQ010000035.1:0-16070 GCA_964345615.1 uncultured Actinomyces sp.
TCGGGCCCGCCCAGAACGACGTTTGCGTCCCCTGGGACCAGGGCCGTATCCGGGGCCGGGTCCCGGGCCGAATCCAGGGCCAAACCCATTGCCGGGGCCGGGGCCGTGGCCGCGTCCGCCACGCGGATGTCCGCGGTGGCCTCTTTCGTGATCGTATTTCATCTTTCTTCTTTCTCTAGTAGAAGCGTATCGATACATCGTCTCAAGTTCCCTCGCCGCGCGCAACCGATATGTCGGGATTGTGATTGGGGTGACGGGTTGCGATGCATTGCACTGTTTAGTAGCCGGGCGGGTGTGGCGGCCTGCCCTGATGTTCCGTAGGGTTTCCTCGTAGCCACCACTGTGGTTAGCGACTTGTTATCGAGATAAGGACAGAAACGTATGGCGATCAATCGCAATGAACTGGTTAGCGCGATTGCTGAGGAAGCAGGACTCACCAAGGGCCAGGCTGACTCGGCACTTTCGGCGTTCCAGTCGGTGGTCATCAACGCCCTGAGCAAGGGTGAGTCGGTCCGACTTACCGGTCTGATGTCAATCGAACGCGTCGAACGCGCAGCTCGCACCGGCCGCAACCCGCGCACGGGCGAAGAAATCCAGATTCCGGCCCGCTACGGTGTTAAAATGACACCGGGTCTCACTCTGAAGAACGCTGTCCAGAAGTAGGTCCTGACAGAACCAAACAGCGGGTGGGTCACCAGGTTTCCTGGGGCCCACCCTTCTTCTTCGGGTTGGCGTCCGGCTCCGCAAACAACAACAGGTAGGAATCCTCAGTGAAAATCGCAGTCCTTCCATCAGCCTCACAAATCGGGTCCGTAGCGGCCGACATGTTTACCGATCTTCTGGAGCAAGAGCCGAGCGCAGTGCTCGGGCTTGCCACCGGATCCTCGCCCCTACCCATCTACACTGAGCTGATTAGGCGGTTCCAGGCTGGGGAAGTGTCGTTCGCTGACGCGACTGCCTTCCTTTTGGACGAATACGTGGGGCTACCAAGCGACCATCCGGAGACCTACAGGAACTTCATTGACAGGGTCTTCGTATCCAAGGTCAACTTCGCACCGGGGGCAGTGGAGGGCCCGGATGGTCAGGCTCCCGATCCCGCTGCCGCAGCCGTAGCTTACGAAAAGGCCATTCGCGCTTCTGGTGGGATAGACCTACAGATCCTCGGGATCGGCACTGACGGGCATATCGCCTTCAATGAGCCGGGAGGTTCTCTCAGCTCACTCACCCACACCCAGGTCCTTACAGAGCAGACCCGCTACGACAACGCGCGCTTTTTTGACGGCGATATTTCGAGGGTCCCAAAGCTCTGCCTGACCCAGGGTCTTGGCACCATTGGGCGGGCTAAGAAGGTCGTTCTGGTCGCGCAAGGCGAGCAGAAGGCAGAGGCCGTGGCGCAGATGGTTGAGGGTCCGGTCTCAGCTCTGTGGCCGGCAACCGTTCTTCAGTTCCACAACGATGCAACAATCTTGGTTGACGAAGCCGCGGGCAGCGAGCTGCGGATGCTGGACCACTACAAGGCCGAATGGGCCGCGCAATGAGCCAGGCCAGCCCTGCCGGCGGGGCGGATGTCCTTGAACTCCCGAAAGTTCGCCCCAGCTCAGGGGATGGGGACCAGGATCGTTTCGCCCACTACGTCCGCCGCGACCGAGCAAACACCTCGGCTGTGACTGGGCAGGCTGTTGTCGCCCTGTGCGGCAAGGTTTGGGTTCCTACCAGGGACGCAAAGAACTACCCCGTGTGCCCCCGCTGCAAAGCACTGAAGGATGAGGCCGGCAACCAGGGCGAAAACTTCCCCTTCGCCGACTGACTCCGCTCCTTGAGTAGGGGGTCAGTCGACCACGGGACTACTTGGTCCCTGGTGCTTACTTGTCAGCGGGCAGCGGGTTGTTCGGGGAGTAGTAGCGGGTCGGGATCCCCGGATCGCCCTCGGACAACCTCCACGCCGCGTACGGCAACTCGTTACGCGAACTGCACTGACGCTCTTGAGCGATCGCGGTTTCGGGGGACTCCCACAGGGGCGCGATGATCTCTCCGTCGCGGATAAGGGGCACCTGGAGCGGTCTCCCACCGGCCTGTTCCAGCAGCTTTTGGCCTTCCTCCATGCTGTACCCGGTCAGTAGGGCCTCCTGGCGCGCGTGTCCGTCAGGGCCGTACAGTCGGCCAGCGACCTTCAGGCCCCCAACCGTGCCCTTGGCTTCAGACTTTTTCTCAACGGACACCATCGCGCCGTCTTGACCTTCGCGGGCAACCAGCTTGTAGACAAGCGCAGCCGTAGGCACCCCGGATCCGGTGACCAGGCGGGTCCCAACGCCGTAGCTGTCGACGGGGGCGGCACCGAGTGCTGCAATCGCGTATTCGTCCAGGTCCGAGGTGACGGTGATCTTCGTACTGGTCGCGCCCAGTGCGTCCAGTTGAGCGCGGACGCGGAAGGCTTCCGCCACCAGGTCACCGGAGTCCAGGCGCACGGCCCCTAGTTCCCCGCCCGCAGCCCGCGCGGCTTCGACTGCCTTCGCCACTCCGTCCGGCACGCTGTACGTGTCAACCAGCAGGGTCGTTTCGGGCCCAAGGCTTGCAATCTGCGCCGCGAAGGCCTCTTCTTCTGAGTCGTGTACCAGGGTGAATGAGTGGGCTGACGTGCCGATGGTGGGTAGGCCGTAGCGTTTCCCAGCTTCCAGGTCAGAGGTGCCCTCAAAACCTCCGATGTATGCGGCGCGGGCGGCTGAAACGGCGGCGCGCTCGTGGGCGCGTCTGGCTCCCATGTCGACGCAGGGCCGTCCGTGCGCGGCGATCGTCATGCGCGAAGCAGCCGAGGCTACCGCGCAGTCGTAGTTGAGGATTGAGAGCAACAGTGTTTCAAGCAGTGTGCCCTCGGCGAAGGTGGATTCGACGGTTAGCAGAGGAGAACCGGGGAAGTAGCATTCCCCTTCCTGGTAGCCGTGAACGTCACCGCTGAAGCGGAAGTTCGCCAGGTAGTCCAGGGCTTCGTCCGAAAGGAAATCTTGAGAGTTCAGCCAGTCGATCTGTTCCGGGCCGAACTCGAAGCGCTCGAGCGCTTCGAGGATTCTTCCGGTTCCAGCAACAACCCCGAACCTTCGGGTCGGGGGGAGGCCCCTGCCGAACAGTTCAAAAACACTGCGACGCCCTGCGGTTCCTGATTTCAGGGCTGCATCCAGCATCGTAAGTTCGTATTTGTCTGTGAGTAGCGCGGTCGACTGTGAAGCAGGCATAAGTAAACCGTAGTCTTTTGCGCAAGTGGTTGCGAAGACGGTCCGGACTGCCGCGGATGGAGTGGGGCCTCTGTGAGACAGTGTGATAAATCCCCCTCCCAGAGGGTGTGGGATAGCTCGGACCGTGGCCCTCGCGGCCGGGGAATGGGATACCGTCTAGTCCGTGAACGACGCACCGATCGGCATCTTCGACTCTGGACTCGGTGGCTTGACGGTCGCCCGGGCCATCATCGACCAGTTGCCCGGCGAAGACATCGTCTACCTTGGCGACACCGCCCACACGCCCTACGGGTCGCGCTCGATCGCGGACATTAGGGAACTTACGCTGGCTGGGCTCGACACGCTCGTTGAGCAGGGCGCCAAAGCGTTGGTCATCGCCTGCAACACCGCGACGGCTGCCGCACTCCCAGATGCCCGTGAACGCTATGCAACTGGGCTTGGGATTCCCGTGATCGAGGTTGTCACCCCTGCGGCTCGGCAAGCTGCGTTCACCACTAGGAGCGGCAAGGTGGGTGTCATCGGCACGCGTGCCACCATCTTTTCCGACTCATACCGCAGGGCCCTTGCGGCTGCGCCGGGAGTGGAGGTGACGCAGGTTGCAACACCCGCACTGGTCGATTTCGTCGAAACCGGCGTCACGGAAGGTACGCACCTTTCGTCGACTGTTGCGAACTACATGGCTCCGTTGAAGAAAGCCGGTGTCGACACAGTCGTGCTCGGCTGCACTCACTACCCGCTTTTGACTTCTGTTCTAGCACGGGAACTTGGCGAAGACGTGTCGCTGGTGACCTCTTCGGAAGCCACAGCACGGGAAACCTACTCCGTGCTGGTCGACCAGGACCTACTGCACAGCCCTCGTCCCATAGGGTCCGCGAA
The DNA here is from genome assembly GCA_964345615.1 of uncultured Actinomyces sp. GTDB lineage: Bacteria > Actinomycetota > Actinomycetes > Actinomycetales > Actinomycetaceae > Scrofimicrobium. The sequence continues at coordinate 4,104 of CAYFRQ010000035.1, forward strand.
CTACCGTTTCCTGGTGACTGAGCCCAGTGACCGTTTTGCTGTCCTCGCCCGCCGTTTCCTGGGTCCCGAAGCGGACCATCTCGATGTGGTGGCTTCGAAGAAGCAGGAAGGCTGATTTATGAAACTGACCATCGTGGGGTCAAGCGGGTCGATGTCGGGCCCAACCAGCGCCGCCTCTTGCTACTTGGTTCAGGCAGTCGGTCCAGACCCCGAGACCGGTTTGGAACGGGTCTGGTCACTGGTGATGGACCTTGGTCCCGGTGGCTTCGGTCAGCTCTGGACGTATCTGGAACCTCGCGACCTGGATGCCCTCCTGATCACGCACGGGCATGCAGATCACCTGGCCGACATCATCTCTTTCCAGGTCTACCTGCGGTGGAATCCGGGTGGAGACATGACGGGGATGCCACTTTACGGGCCGGCCCAGATTTCGGATCGTGTCCACCAGATTGACGGGTACATGTCTAAGAGGGAGAAGTGCGCGTTCGACCACAGGACCGTGAACGCAGGCTCGACCTTCAAAGTGGGGCCGATGACGGTCACCGCGTTCCCGGGGCAACATCCCATCGAATCATACGGTTTCCGCGTGGAAGGTCCGTCGGTGGGCGGGGACCAGGACGTCGTCATCGCCTACACCGGAGACACCGACCTTTGTGCGGGCATGGAAGCCATGGCGGATGGGGCAGACCTTCTACTTGCTGAGTGCGGCTTCACAGAAGCTGACTCACCGCGCGGCATCCACATGACAGGAAAACGCGTTGGCGAACTGTCGCTCGAGAGTCAGGCCAAAGTGACCGTCCTGACGCACATCCAACCCTGGACAGACCCGGCCGTGCCCGTGGCTGAGTTCGAGCTGGTCACGGGGCGACCTCCGCAGTTGGCAGCCCCTGGTAAGGCGTGGGAACTCTAGTCCTGACCCAGTTGTTGGCACAGGATTGGAGCTAGGGCAACTAGCGCATTTCCGCGGTGCGAAATCTGGTTCTTTTCCCCGGCACTCATTTCAGCTGTCGTCCGGCTGAAACCATCCGGCACGAACGCGGGGTCGTAACCGAAGCCTCCCTCACCCCTTAGCTCTTTCAGTAGGTGGCCGCGGACGACTCCCAGCTTCGTGAACGTCTCCCCTCCAGGAAATGCCAGCGACGCCGCGCATGCGAACTGTGCGCCACGCTGGCCTTCGGGAACGTCAGCTAGTTGCGCTAGCAGTAGGTCTAGGTTCGCCCGGTCCCTCCCGTGGGTGCCAGCCCACCTGGCCGAGAAGATCCCAGGCGCGCCCCCCATGATGTCCACCTGGAGGCCGGAGTCATCGGCAAGGGCGGGCAGGCCTGTCGCCGCGGCGACAGCCGACGCTTTCAGCGCAGCGTTTTCTTCGAAGGTCGTGCCGTCCTCGACCGGGGAATCCACGTTGAAATCTGTCATAGGCACAACTCGGTCCAGCGGCAGGCACGGGGCAACTGCCGCCAGGATCGCCTTCATTTCCTGAACCTTGTGCGCGTTACCCGTCGCGAGGACCAGCAGGGGAGAGGCACTGCTCACTTTTCAATCGCCTCGTTCTGAACCTCGATCAGTTCTTGGATCCCCAGCTGAGCCAAGTCCAAAAGCTCATCCAGGTCCTGGCGAGAAAAGGGGCGGCCCTCTGCGGTTCCCTGAACCTCGATCAACTCCCCAGACCCGATCCCTACGACGTTCATATCGGTGTCTGCTGCGACGTCCTCAACGTAGGGCAGGTCGAGTAGCGCCGTGCCTTCCAGGAGGCCAACCGAGATTGCGGCCACGTTGTCGCGAATGACCCGACGAGGGTCGCTTCCGCGGATGGCCCCGTTCTTCATTCCCCAAGCGACCGCGTCGTAGAGGGCGACCCACGCCCCGGTGATGGCCGCGGTCCGGGTTCCCCCATCGGCTTGGAGTACGTCGCAGTCAACCGTGATCGTGTTCTCTCCAAGTGCCTTCGTGTCGACAACCCCTCGAAGCGAGCGACCGATCAGACGCGAAATCTCGTGGGTTCGCCCACCAATTTTCCCCCTCACGGATTCACGAGGGGATCGTCGTGAAGTTGCCCTGGGCAGCATCGCGTATTCCGCTGTTACCCACCCGGCACCCAGGCCCTTGCGCCAGCGGGGCACGCCCTCTTCAAAGCTTGCAATGCAAAGGACGCGGGTGTTCCCGAACTCGACAAGGACGGAACCCTCTCCGGTGTTCGTCCACTCTCTAGTGATTTTTACGGGCCGGCTTTGGTCAGGGCGGCGGCCGTCGGCTCGTTTGAAGGATTCATTTTCGCTCATGGTCAAACGATAGTTCACGGCTGGCAGGGCAGGATGTCGGCGGGCATGGGTACCGTGGGGGCATGGTAGAAGGTTCGGCCGGTAGGGGCCGGGTTGGCTCGGGGCGCTTCAGTCCCGAAGAGCTCCTGGGCGCCCTGGACCCGCAACAGGTGGAAGTAGCTCTTCAGCTGCGTGGCCCACTTTGCGTGCGGGCCGGGGCAGGGACCGGGAAGACGCGTGCCATCACTTACCGCATTGCCTACGGAGCCGCGACGGGTGAGGTCGACCCGGGTTCCGTCTTGGCCGTGACCTTCACCAACAAGGCAGCTGCGGAGATGGCAACTAGGCTTCGCGCTCTGGGGGCTGGTGCGGCAACTGCCCGTACGTTCCACTCCGCTGCCCTAGCCCAACTCTCCTACTTCTGGCCCGACGCCTACGGGGGCAACAAACCGAGCCTGCACACCAATAAGGCCTCACTGATTACTGCGGCTGCTGCCCAGGTTGGCCTGGGCGTGGACAAGGTTCTTATTCGCGACCTTGCAGCTGAGATTGAATGGTCGAAGGTTTCTATTGCGAACGCGGCGACATACGCCGACAAGATCCGCTCGCAGGGCCGCACCCCACCGGGCGGTTTGGATGCGGAAGAGGTTGCGCGGGTCATGGACGCCTACGAAATGGCGAAGGACCGCCAGGGCGTTATCGACTTTGAAGACATACTGCTGCTCACGGTCTCGATGCTGCAACAGCGCCCCGACATTGCCGCGGCCGTCCGCGCCCGCTACGCCAGCTTCGTGGTTGACGAATACCAGGACGTCTCTCCGATCCAGCAGAAGCTACTAGACCTTTGGCTTGGGGGACGCCGCGACCTGTGCGTGGTTGGGGACGTCGCACAGACCATTTACTCCTTCACAGGAGCGACCGCCTACTACCTTGAGTCTTTCCCGAAAAGAGTCCCGGGCGCGCGGGTTGTGGAACTGGTGCGCGACTACCGTTCCACGCCACAGGTTGTGGCCGTTGCAAACCAGGTCGTTGGTAGTGCGCGGGGAATGGACGGCAGGTCCCGGCAGACCGGGCTCCCAGGGGCCGTTCGACTGGTTGCCCAACAGCCTTCGGGTCCCGCCGTTCGTTTTGAGACGTTTGACACTGAACAGCAGGAAGCTACCGAGGTTGCCCAGAGGGTGAAAGACCTGGCGGCCGGCGGAATCCCTCTGGGAGAGATCGCAATCCTTTACCGGACCAACAGTCAGTCTCGCCCGTTCGAAGATGCCTTCGCCGACCTTGGCGTCAACTACCAGGTTCACGGTGGGGCCCGCTTCTTTGAGCGTGAAGAGATCCGCAGGGCAGTGATGATGCTTCGCCAGCAGGCCAGGATTCACCAGCTGAGCGGGCAACAGGGGCAGGCCAGCCTGCTCGACTCTGTGCAGGAAGTAGTTTCGGGCCTTGGATGGAGTCCTAAGGCTCCTGACGCTGAAGGTGCGGTGCGCGAACGCTGGTCAAACCTGGACGCCCTGGTCAACATGGCTTCGCAACGTCCTGACTTTTCTCTTGACCAGTTCGTGCAAGAGCTGCAGGAACGCAGTGCCAGCAAGGCGGCCCCACAGGTGAACGGCGTGGTCCTCTCTACTCTGCATGCCGCCAAGGGGCTCGAATGGGACGCCGTTTTCCTGGTGGGTGTAAGCGAGGGCCTGCTCCCGATCTCGCTTGCAACAACTCCCGAAGCGATTGAAGAAGAAAGACGACTGCTCTACGTGGGGATCACCCGTGCAAGACGGGACTTACAGATCTCCTGGTCCCGCGCGCAGTCGCAGGGACGAAGTCGGTCGCGGAAGGTCTCGCGCTTCCTTGCAAATTTGTGGCCGACAAGTTCGGATCCAAAGAAGACTCGGCGTCTTGCGGCAGGAACAAGGCGGAAGTTAGAAGAGCGGGAGTTCACCGACTCCGCGGACCGCCTGACGCTTAAGCTCTACGAATCGCTACGTGCCTGGAGACTCGCCACGGCCAAAAAGATGGATCGCGCGCCCTACCAGGTCCTAACAGACACGACCCTGCGCGACGTTGCAATCGCTAAACCCAAAACACTGCGTCAGCTGGGGGTGTTGCGGGGAATCGGCGACACGAAACTCAGTCAGTTTGGCTCAAACATTCTGCAGCTGATTCGCGATTTTGAGCGGTCTAGCTGACCTTCGCAAGCGCAAGGCAACCACACTCCGGATGGGGAAAACAGGCGTGGGTCTCAACACCCGTATCGGTCACGCGGTAGATCGGCGAGGCCGCGCTTTCCTGGGCTACCCTTTCACCCCAGTCACGACTGGCCTGGCTTGCTGCCACCCAAGCCGCTCGCGCGCCGCCACCTGCCACCGTGCTTATCAGCCCGACCGCAAGGCCCGCCGCGATGGTAGCCAGGTGCGGGCTGGACGGAACCGCCCCGGTGAGCTCCAAAGACTCGCGTCGTTTTTCCCATCCGGGAGCCTTATCCCGGCAGTGCAGGTCCAGGCACAGTGCGCAGGGGGTGCAGCCCGGGATCACCAGGGGGCCGACCACTATCGACCGGTCGTCGGACACCACGGGGATGTGAACAGTGTCGAAGCTGAGGAGGCTGCCAAGCAGGCCGTGGTCGAAGACGCGGTCCGAACAAACCACGGCAACGTCGGGAACCGCGACCTTCCCCGTGCAGACGCGCGGAGCGATTTCTTTCACCATGCGGCGCACGCTGAGCGCTCGCGGCATCCCCTTGCATTCGGCCGGGAAAAGCGACTCCGTGTGCACGTCAACCCGCCCACCGTCTTGGATCTCTATGCCGGCAACCCCGGATTCAGCCAGCAACTTCGCCACCCGCACCCCGACTTCGTCCATCTGACCCACGCGGACCTTCAGTTTGTGCATGGGATTGCCCTCTGGAGTTAGCAGGCCTGCGGCGTCAAGCATGCGAAGTGCCTCGACTTGTCGCTCAGAGTAGGTAGTGGTTCCGGTCCGCGCCCGCTGGTTTTTCGGGTCCGTGAGGGAGCGAAGCCAGGCCACCTCGATTGGGCTCAGACCTGAGAAGACGACCGAATGGGTCGGGTTAGAACCGACCTGCACCATCCCTGCCGAGACCTCGTGAACCAGTGTCCCCTGAACCAAATTTGCGCCGAGCATGTTTCCGCCTTCGAACCTTTCCTTTTGACTAGCCAAGTTGGCTAACCAAGGTTCGGTCAGCGGCGCACGAAGACTTGCCCTGCCTTAGGGACCTGTGGAAACCAGGCGGCGGTTCCACCATCGGTTGAAAGCATTACCGCTGGTCAGCCAGAGACCGGGGCAGAGGCCTTCCACAGGCAACAAAAGGAATGTCGCATCAAGAGCGTGCTGGATGTCCAGTAGCTGAACAGACCCTACGCGTCGCTATCTTCCTGCGAACCGCCTGCTTCCGGACCCCGAAGATCTTTCGGCATGGACTCATCCCACCCCAGCGTTCCATCCAGCAGCTTTTGGATCTCTCGATCAAAATCGGCGTCTTCAGGTTCCGGCTCGGCCGGGGAACCATAGTTTTCGGGGTTCTCCAGGTCCTGCAGCGTGGGGACTGCATCGGGGTGACGCCACAGGGCGTCGCGCGCCTGTGGACCCTGCTCAATCTCAACATCACGGAAGATTCTGGCTGCCGCCCGAGCCATCCGGGGACGCAGCTTTAGACCGACAAGATCACCCAGGGCTGCTTCCGCGGCGGAACCTGTGACCCTGCGCCTCCGGAGCATTTCCCGCAACCGGTCCGAGCCGGGCAGGTAGGGCACAACCGCGTCCGTCGTGACGGTTTCAACCCACCCTTCAATCAGGGAGAGTAGCGTCTCAAGACGCATCAGAGCTTGTCGTTGGGATTCGCTTGGTTCAGCGGAGAAGATCCCCCCACCCATCATTTCTGTCACAGATTCCGGGTCTGACGGGTCAAAAGAGCGGGCGGCCTCGGTCAGTGCATCCGCGTCTAGGGCGATTTCCCTGGCGTAGCGCGTCACGGCTAGCTCCAGGTCGTGCCTCAGCCACGGCACGGATGCGAACAAGCGAACGTGAGCGGCTTCCCGCACGGCGATGTACTGCTCCACGACCTCGTAGCTTTCGTCCAGTCCGTCCGCGAAAGCTTCAATGTTCGTCGGGACCAGAGCGGCGACCCCGGGTTCTGTTAGCGGGAACCCCGTGTCAGACGTCCCGAAGCACTCTTTCGCCATCCCGGCTAAGGCCTGACCCACCTGCGTCCCAAAGGACATTGCAGACATCTTGGGAACCATTTGCTGGAGCCCGCCTAGCAGCTGGCCCATTCCGCCTGGCAGGTCGTGCTCCATGGGGGCCTGGTCCTCTATGACCTCGTTCATCGCGCGAGCCACGTTCTCTGCGACTGGATTGAAGATCTTCTTCCACGCCGGCAAGGTTTCTTCAACCCACTGTGACCTGGTCCAGGCCTCGCGTTTTCCACCTTGAGTGGCAAAGTCAGTAACGGGGTCGAGCCACAAATCCGCCACGGAGAGTGCCTGACGCGCCTTGGCCCCCTGAGCTGCGCTGAGCCGCGGATCCCCCGACTGATGCGCCATCTGCCTGCTGATGTCGCTCACCATGGACCAGTTCACGGGCTCATTCGACGACTTCATCAAGTGCCGGAACTGTCCCATTGCCTGCGCCATAGCGTGTGGTGAAGCAAAATTGCCAAGGGCTGACATGTCGAAGCCTTGCGCACGCATCGCTTCCGCAGCTTCCCTGGCGCCATCTGGTCCCAGGAAGCCTGAGAGCAACTGCTCAAGGAAATCCTCGGGTCCGCCCTGGGGCTCCATATCCTGGTTCTCGTCCATAGCGTAAGACTACAGTCGCCGCATTCCCAGCGAGCTGAGCAGTGCACAATAGTCCCATGGAATGGCAAGACCTGATGGCAAAGAAATCCGGAGGGGAGCAGACACCACGTGCTCCTTCTTCGAAGAAAACGCGCCGCGCAGTAATCACCCTCGCCGCGCTGACCGTGGCCCTGGCTGCCCTCCTGGCCATGCCAACGGGGTTCCTGATCTACCGACCCGGCCCCACGGTCAACGTACTTGGCTCCCAGGGCGAGACGGTTGTCCTTGAGTTCACATCCAAATCAGACGACCCAAACCTGCCCGTTCAAAGGGAGATGTTCCAGGGTGACGGGGAATTGCGCATGGTCACCGTCTCAGAAAGTGGGGGTCCCGGCAACGGGAAAGTACACGGCGCAGAACTGCTTCAGGCCCTCTTCGAACCGGGTTCCAGCATTCTTCGGTATTCCGATGTTTACGACAAAGGGGTGAGTGCCGAGGAGATCGAGGAAGCCAGTGCCGCACAAATGACGTCCTCGCACTCCACTGCTGCGATCGCCGCGATGGACTACCTTGGCGTCCCCATGGAATCCGAACTCACCATTGTCGGGACGGTTCCTGAAAGCGACGCTGACGGAAAGGTGCAAGAGGGCGACGTGTTGGTTTCCATCGAGGTCCCGGATGGCACCGTCCACGCCGTTGACCGCCCTTCTGTCCCGTTCGCGGTCGTGAAGACTGTCGACCCGGGTTCGGAAGTACTTGTGACGGTGCTTCGGGATGGCAAAGAAGTGACCGTTCCGATCACAACATCTGGCCCAATGAAAGGTGAGACCTTTGAGGGTTCCAAAATGGGCATTTACCTGGACGCCAACACGGAACTCCCGATCGACGTCACCATCCACCTCGAGAGCATCGGGGGTCCGTCCGCAGGCCTTGCTTTTGCCCTGGGGATCATCGATGAACTAACCGAGGGTGGCACCACGGGTGGCCAAAGTATCGCTGCGACCGGGTCACTCAGCTTTGCCGGTGACGTCATCCCTATCGGCGGGGTGAAGCAGAAGATGTACGGGGCGGTCCGTGATGGCTCCAAGTGGTTCCTGGTTCCCGCAGAAAACTGTGATTCCGTCATGGGGAACGAACCGGATGGCCTGCGTGTCGTACCCGTGAAAACGCTCAGTCAAGCGGCTGACGCCCTGAGCGCGATCGCGTCCGGGAGTGGGGAGGACCTACCTGTCTGTGAGGCCCAGTCTTAGCCCGTCGACCAGGCCTGGCACCAGCATTTCTCCTTGGCCAACGCGCTCGCGGTCATCGAAGGTCCGTGCCCGGACCTCGCACCATGAGTCCCCTTCGCGGTTCACTCCCACAACGACCCTGATGTCAGTTCGTGCCGGATGGGACTCTGCGTAGACCATGGCTTCTTCGGGGTCTTCGGGAGCTTCATCGTCTGCTTCGGGGGGCAGGATGATCCGTTCTACGGTCAGTGCCGCTCCCGCAACCGCCGAAGGCCAAACGATTTGTGCCAGCAGCTCTTCCAGTTCATCGACCGGCAGGGTTTCCTGCGCGACAGCGGACAGGTGTTTCGGGTCTCCATCCCAGTTTTCACGCAGTGACTCTGCGACGTCCTGGGGGAGACCTTCTGCGGCCAAGAGCTCGCCCGTTGGAACCAGTGCAAAGAGCGCCGGTGGCCTATCCCAACCTGCCCCTGCTGCCCCGATTTCCAGCTCGTCAACGACCCTTCGTAACGCGGCTAGCGAGGGGCTGTCATCACTTGACTTGGGCCCCGTCTCCGCGCCACTGTCCAACCCAGTGTCCGACCCGCTGTCCGACCCAGTGTTTTCACTTGCCTGCTTATTTTCGCCCATGGGCGCAATAGTCCCACGAAAAGTGGGCTCTGCCCAAGCTGACGCTAGACTGACGGAAGTCAAACTAGGGAGCTCCGGCTGCCAAGGAGGTACATCGAGGTGTCTTTCCCCGATAACTGGTTCCAGCCCCGACAAAGTCCGCTGGGTGCCCAGCGGGCAACAGGTTCAAGTGGCGGCCAAGTAAAGCGTCCCCCGTCCCCGTTCTTGGATGGGAAATGGAAGAAGAGTCCATGGTTCTGGACCCTTGCGATCATTGCTGCGCTGGTCCTGCTGGTTTTTCTATCTTCCATATTCTGGACAGAGATTCTCTGGTTCAACCAGGTGGACGCTTCAAGAGTGTTGTGGACCCGGTGGGGTGCCGCATCCATTAGCTTCATGGTGGCTTTCATAGTCCAGTACGCGTTCGTGGTCTTCTGCCTCCAGTGGGCGTATAAGACTAGGCCCAATGCGAAGAAGGACGCCCCCAGCGGGAACATGCGCCAGTACCAGGGCGCAATCGAGCCCTTCAGGAAAGCCCTTTTTTGGGGGTTGCCTGCCCTGATCGCCGCAATGACTTCATCGGGCGTCGCTTCAAACTGGCAGACGTTCCTGGTGTGGTTCCAGCGCACGCCGTTCGGTGAAGTGGATCCGCAGTTTGGGCTCGACATCTCCTTCTACGTTTTCACTCTGCCTGTCCTGCAGATTGTTGCCGGCTTCCTTCTGACCACACTGGTGCTCGGCTTGGCGGCTGTTCTTGGCGTTGGCTACCTGTATGGCGGCCTGGCTTTTTCACCGAAGTTCTTCAGTACCAAGAATGTGCGCATGCAGTTCGGGATTCTCGCGGCAGCGATCTCGCTTGTAGTGGCGTTGCGCTATTGGCTAGGGATTTACTCGCTTCTACTTGAGGACGGTGAGTTTGCGGACGGCGCCATGTACACGGCCGTGAACGCGAACCTGCCGGCACAACTGATCCTTGCGGTCATCTCCGTTTTGGTTGCGGTGCTCTTCTTGGTTGCCGCCTTCAAGGGCACGTGGAAGCTTCCCGCGGTGGGCTTGGGTGTCACCGTGGTTTCAGCAGTTGTGATCGGCTGGGCCTACCCGGCCTTGATCCAACAGTTCAAGGTGACTCCGAACGAACGGAACCTGGAGCAGCCGTACATTCAGCGGAACATTGACGCGACACTTAACGCCTACGGCCTGGACGACGTCGAGTACCAGACCTACTCCGCGCGGACCGACGCTTCCGCCGGGCAACTACGTCAGGACTCGCAGTCCACCTCGCAGATTCGTCTGCTGGATCCGGGGATCGTTTCCCCGACGTTCCGTCAGCTGCAACAGTCCCGCCCCTACTACACGTTCGAAAGTCAGCTTTCGGTTGACAGGTATGTGATCGACGGGGAACGGCGCGATACCGTGATCGCGGTTCGCGACATCAACCTGGACGGTCTTCAGGCTCAGCAGCAGACGTGGGTCAACGAGCACACTGTCTTCACCCACGGTATCGGCGTGGTTGCCGCTTTCGGCAACGTCGTAAAATCCGACGGGACACCTGAGTTCTGGGAATCTTCAATCCCATCTAAGGGTGACCTGGGGGACTACGAAGAGCGCGTCTACTTCTCTCAGAACTCCCCCTTGTATTCCATTGTGGGGGCGCCTGAGGGCTCGGCTCCGCAAGAACTGGACTACCCGGACGACAATGCCGCTTCCGGGCAGGTCATGACGACCTTTACCGGTGACGGTGGCCCCAGCGTTGGCAACCTATGGAACAAGTTGCTTTACGCAGTGAAGTTCGCTTCCACAGATATCTTGTTCTCTGAACAAACCAACTCGGAATCGCAGATTCTTTACGATCGCGACCCGCTGGTCCGCGCGGCGAAGGTAGCTCCGTTCCTGACACTGGAACAGCGGGCTTACCCGGCTGTCGTTGATGATGATGGCGACCCGGACACGCCGAAGCGGCTTGTTTGGATCATCGATGCTTACACCACGTCGGACATGTATCCGTACTCGGAGCATCAGTCTCTGTTGGAAGCTACCGTCGACTCGCGGACGACAGACTTTGGTTTCCTTGCCGCGGACAACGTGAACTACATGCGCAACTCGGTGAAGGTGACCGTTGACGCTTACGACGGCTCCGTGAATCTTTACGCTTGGGAAACTGACGAGCCGGTCCTGAAGGCGTGGTCCGGGGTCTACCCGGGCATGGTCAAGGACATGTCTGAGATCTCAGGTGACCTGATGGCTCACATGCGTTATCCAGAGGACATGTTTAAGGTCCAACGCAAGTTGCTTGAGACCTACCACGTGACCGAGGCATCCGAGTTCTACACGGGTGGTGACCGTTGGCGTCTGTCCGAAGACCCGACCTCTGCCTCAGGCGATGAGACGGCAGCGTCTTCTCAGAAGCTGCAGCCTCCCTACTACTTGACCATGCAGATGCCGAACCAGGACAGTGCAGAGTTCTCACTGACTTCGGTTTATGTTCCGGCAGGTACCGGTGAGACGCGTAGGGCTGCCATGGCTGGCTTCCTAGCGGTTGACTCGGAAACCGGGAATACCCCCGGTGAGGTTCGTGAGGATTTCGGTAAGTTGCGCCTGATTGCACTTCCGTCTTCCACGACGGTGCCTGGACCTGGTCAAGTGCAGAACAACTTCAACACGGACCAGCAGGTTGCAACCGAGCTGAACCTTTTGAACCAGCAGGGTTCTAAGGTCAGGCACGGTAACTTGCTGACGCTCCCTGTTGGCGGGGGACTGCTGTATGTCCAACCTGTCTATGTCGAGTCGACATCTTCGACTTCTTACCCGGTGTTGCGCTACGTGCTGACCGCGTTTGGCGATCAGGTTGGGTTCGGCCGAACGCTTGCTGAAGCTCTTGACCAGACGTTCGGTGGGGACGCCGGTGTAGAGACTGCTGATCAGGACCTGGCGGTGGACGATGGTGAAGAAGAGGTTCTTACGCAGGAAGAGCAGATCAACGCTCTTCTTGAGAAGGCACGCGACGCCATGCTCGCTTCGGAAGAGGCTTTGGCTGCGGGTGACTGGGCCGCTTACGGTAAAGCTCAAGACCAACTCAACTCGGCA